>CAZSOM010000132.1:0-5154 GCA_964608295.1 uncultured Candidatus Cloacimonadota bacterium | reverse complement strand
CTAAATTTAAATCGACAAAACTAGATGAGAAGAAATACAATATTTGTGCAAGAAAATTATTTATACTTTACGATTTCAGATTCGATAAGGGGAAGAGTAGATTTAAATGCTTCAATCAATTTATTCAGTTTATCCTCATCGATTATTCCAGTCCATTCATTCATCCAGAATTTTTTAAATTCAATTGCAATACAACAAGCAGATTCAGGAAAATTATTATGGATCCATCGGGAGAAATTACCACCTGGAAATTTTATATTTTTTCTCACATCTAACGATCTACCAAAGTAATTAAATGATTTGAGTTTATAATGAACTTTATCAACTAAAGGAAACCATCTTTTTGGCATGTTATTTGTCCCAATGTTAATCTCAGGATTTAAGGAAGGATCATCAAATTTAGCATGTTCTCCCTTCTTGTGATGATTGTATGAATGGATATCAAAAACAAAAAATCTTCCAAACTTTTTTTCCATTTGAGTAAAATGATCTTTAACTAAATTATAAAACTCATTATAATTTTCTTGGCTTTGAGAAATTATTTGTTCCGTAACTTTATTTTTCCTTACTTGCAAACCCCATGCATCATTTGGTTCCAAATAGATACAATTGTCAAAAGTTCTATTCAAGTCAACTTCAAAACGGCTGGTTCGTCCTATAATTGAGTTAGATGAAAGTAGAGCAAAACGATCAGTGAAAGGATCTTCTTCCCTTAAACGTATTTCTTCAGAAATAGCTAAATTATTGAGTACTTCTTCAGAAACTTCATGACCATTATGAATGGCTGTACACACAATTGGTGAATCGTATGAGAAATTAAAATCTGCTAACATTATTTTCTAAAAAATGTAGCTACTCAACCATCAATTCAACGTTTTCATCAGGTTCAGAGATAATGACAGCCTGGTCTTTGAAATATTTATTTGCAGCGGTTTTGATCTGAGTTGGAGTTATATTCTTATAGACTTTGGATAGTCTATCAATATAATCATAGCCTAATCCCATAAATTCATAATATGTTATGTAATATGGAAGCGAATTATCATTCAACATTGCCTTCATCATTTTCTCAGTTTCGTCAATAGCGCTAGTTATCTCTTCTATCGGAACTTCTTCTATCATAAGTTTTGTTAATTCATTGATCAAGACATCTGTGAGGTCATCCTTTTTATCGATTGATGTTTGACTACTCAACCTGAACGATCCATAATTTTCAGAACATCTATAATCTGGAAAAGCAAAGTAAGCTAAATTGTTAGTTCCACGAACTGCTTGATGCAGTCTTCCGCGTGCACCAGATAATATCATGTTGATCAAACTCATTGTGTAAAAATCTTCAGTAGCAAGTGGTGGAGCAGGACAATAAATATCAAGATTAACCTGTTCAAATTCATATTTATTTAAGAAAGAACCTGCTTCACTTGGCGTTTGGGTAAAAGTCTTTTCAGCTATGATTTTATTGCTAGGCATATTTTTTCTTAAGTTTACTGCCATTTTTCTAGCTTCATCCTGTGTAATATCACCAAAAAGAGTTATGATCATTGAATCAGAATTGAAATAAAAGTTATGTAAATTTTGAAGATCTTGTTTTGTAAGAGCGAGCATATTATCTTTTCTTGCCTCTGCGGAGATTCCTGCACGTTGATCTTGGTATAACGTTGAATTCACGAAATCTTTATGACTGGTAGTTGCACGGCTTTTAGAACGCATAAAATTAGCTTTAACTTCTTCTTTAGCTAAAGCAAGCTCTTTATCTTCAAAGCTGGGATTCTTAAAAGCGTCGAACAGCATCTCTACTAATATTGGATAATCAACTTTCAAACATTTAAATTCAATATTCGTTCCGTTCACAGAACAACTTGTATCAAACGAAATTGCATGATCTTCAAGCCATTCTGTTATTTCCAGTGAAGAGAATTTTTTTGAACCTCTAAACATTAGATCAGTCATAAATGAAAGTGTACCAGCATTTTCTTTTGTTTCATAATTTGTTGAGATGGGAAGATGAAGAACTGCATTGATCAAAGGTTTTTCAGTATTCATCTTGTGTAGCAGTGTCAGGTTTTCGTCAATTTGTACTTTTTTGATCTTAGTCTTTTCAATGGAAGCGATTTCGTTACTTTCCAATAATGCTTTTTCACCTACTGGGACTGCTTTAAAAATAACTCTATTTTTGGGAAGAAGATGCTTTCTCAATTGGAAAGTAAGATCCTCTACGCTTAGAGATTCCAAAATTTGAATTTCTGTCTGATAATTATCAGGTATATTAAACAGCATCATAGACCAACCAATTTGATTTGCATCTGAGGATACACTTGGAGTTCGCAACAATTTATTAGCCTTCACTCGATTTATATAATTCTGTATATCTCCGTTTGTAATTCCTGATTGACTGAATTTTTCAAGCTCTTCGTCAATTATTGAAATAACCAGGTCAATGTCGGTAGAATTTTTTGGTTCAAAATGAATAGTAATTTCACCTTCCGGAGAGTTTGAAACTCCATTTGCATAAGCATAAAATCCTCTACTGTTAACCAGTTGTAATACTTCAACAAGTTTATATCTAATTGGAGATTGTCTTTTGGAAAAAAGGATATCAAGAGCTACGTTTAGTGCAGTTGCATCTTTGTAGTCATTTGCAGATAAAATAGAAGTAATGTATACTGAAGGTGATTCAATTCCAAATTCTTCAATATATTCTATTGAACCTTCTCGTTGATATTGAGTTGGTTGATAAACAGGTTCAAGTTGTCTCCTAGGAAATTCCTTAAACTCACTGACGATCTCTACCAGCATTTCATCTGCTTTGAAATCACCTACAGCAACAAAGATCATATTATTCGGTGCGTATTTTAATTTATAATAATCCTGCAGCTCATCTCTGCTAATAGTTTTATATAGTTCAGTATAACCAATAACCGGATAATGCTTATTGGAATTTGGATAGATCAATTCATTATGTCTTTGATATACTTTGGAATAGGGTGGAGTAGAACGCATTACAATCTCTTTCAGGATTACTTCTCTTTCCCTTGCTACTTCAAAAGAATCACAAATACAAGATTGCATCTGCTGAGATAGATTTTGGAGAGCCAAATCTTTGTATGATTTATCTACTGTGATGTAAAATGCCGTTGCTGTTTGAGTTGTGTAGGCATTCACAAAAGAACCCATCTCTTTTCCCATCTTATTATACTCATCTTCTGTATGGAATTCTGTAGATCCACTGGAGACAATATGTTCTAAGTAGTGGGAAATTCCTGCACCCAGGTATTTTCCTTCATTCACTGAACCTGTTTTTACAAAACAGTATAAACCTACTGATTCATTTAAATTATTTTCTTTAACTACAATTTGCATACCATTATCAAGTGTAGTTTGTAATATCCCGTTAGCTGATAATAAAGTAATAGAAATGCATAAGATAAATCCGATAAATTTTATTTTCAAAATACCTCCAAATTTTATAATCTTTTTGCTAACTTAATACTGCATTTTTTGTTCCTAAAGTTTAACAGTAAACATATTCAAGAAGAAATAAAACTATTTGACAAATTATCAATCACAAACATATTCACATCTTGTTTTAATGAATTTAATTATAATTGATGTAATTGTAATATAGATTTGATTTTAAAATAAATAAATAGGGGGTTTTATGAAAAAGACGTTTTTATTCGTTTTAAGTTTTTTATTTTTAACAAGTTTAGTATTTGGGCAGGAAGTATTATTAAATGGAAACTTTGAAAGTTGGGACAACTCAACAACACCGACTAGTTGGACACATGTAGAAAACACTACGCAGGAATCAACTGCTAGTCTTGTACATGGTGGTACATATTCTGCAAAACATGTTGGTGGGACTAAAGACCTTGGACAAACAATAACAGGTATTATAGCCGGAGATGATTATGACCTAACTCTTTGGTATAAAGTTACTGCTGGTGATGCAACAACTTCTAGAATCTGGAGTTATTGGAAGAATGGTACTACTAGTTTAACTGACAATGCAGCTGAATTGAGAGGACCTAATAATTCCTATTTTGATAATAACGGTGGAGTATGGACAGAATATTCTGTTACTGTTACTGCGCCTGCAACTGCAGATGGTTTTTACTTTGAAGTAAGAACATATTCAGGTGGTACTGTATATTATGATGATTTTTCTTTTTCTCATGTAGCATCAGCATCTCCAACAATCACATTAAGCGAATCATCCTTAACAGGTTTTTCGTATTTAGTTGGTAACGGACCATCTGCTGAACAAACGTTTACAGTACAAGGAAGCAATTTAACAGCGGATATTACCTTAACTGCTCCCACTAATTATGAAATTTCTGAAACTTCAGGAAGCGGCTATACAAGCCCAATTACTCTTACGCAAAGTGGCGGAGATGTAAGTGAAACAACAATTTATGTGAGATTAAAATCTGGCTTAAGTGCTGGAGATTATAATAATGAGAATATTACAGCAACTTCAACAGGAGCAACATCTAGAAATGTTGCTTGTAGTGGAACAGTTGAAGAGCCTGCCACAACAACAATTCCCTATGTTGAAGAATTTACTACTAACCTAGGAGATTGCTACATATACAGTGTCTCGGGTGCAACAATAGAATGGTATTGGAGTTTAAGTGAATATGCAGGCATAAATGGATATAATTCTGGAGATACTGAAGAAGACTGGCTAATTTTACCAGGTTTAGACTTTGATAGTTATTCCGACGAATTATTAACTTTTGATTCATGGTATCAATTTGGTACAGACGATGCATCTAATTATTTAAAACTTCATTATTCAACAAATTATTCTGGTACTGGGGATCCAACAAGTTCTAGTTGGACTGAGCTATCTTATACTCAACCGTCTGCTTCAACAACATGGATAGGCTCAGGAAATGTAGATTTATCTGGTATTTCTGGTTCATCAGTTTGGATTGCTTTTGAATACCATTATACAAGTACAAATTATAGATCATGGGGAATTGATAATATTTCTATTGCTGAAGTTGCCAATCTGGCACCTGTAATTTCTACAATCGCACACTCACCTTCATCTAACATTGGCACCTCAACAACAGTTTCAGTTTCTGCTGATGTAACGGATTCAGATGGAACAATTTCCAGTGTTGAACTTCATTGGGGATTATCTTC
>CAZSOM010000131.1:0-5284 GCA_964608295.1 uncultured Candidatus Cloacimonadota bacterium | reverse complement strand
CTCTTGTGATTTGAAGGATTCCATAATCACTTGTTGTAAGATATGCCGTGTAAAGTGGAACTAATAAAACAGTTATACTTCTAGATGCTACCTGACCAAATCCATATATTATTGTATGTTTGGATAGATTTAAAAATTCTTTGATCATAACGGTATTCTATTTATCTGCTGAAGTTTTATTTGTAATAGAGTATGACGCATAGTGCATTAATCCTAAGAAAAGCCAAAGATATGAATTACCGCCAATATGCCCACTCAAATTCGCATTAATTAAGGCAGCAATAAATAAACTGAATATTATTGAAACCGGTATTTCATGTTTACCCTTTGCTTCTTTAAGATATTTTAATAAAATCGATAACATAATTATAACGAATAACATGAAACCAATAATCCCTGTTTCAGCTAAAAGTTCTGTAAATATATTATGAGGATAGTGCAGTGTTTCAATAAATTCTCCTCCAAAACTAAATGAACCAAATCCTATCCCAAATATCGAGTTGCTTAAAAATAGTTTAATCGCATGAAGATTAGCAAGCAACCTAATCGCTGCTGTTAATTTTCCCTGGTCGTTATTAGAAGTTATCCTGTTATTTGATTCTTGTGGAATTATTAATCCTAATGTACCTAGAATGATAAGAATAATTAATGAAAATAATATTATTTTTTTTATATTTAATTTCACCTGAGTGATTAGAAATGTAAATGAACCAATAATCAAACCAAGTAATGGACCTCGAGACCCAGTAAGTATAATCAAATACGTCTGAAATAACATTATGACAACAATAATTGTTACTTTACCAATGTTTTCCAAGCTCCAGAATTTTATAAGCAAAAATATTTCTATTAACACAGCATAAGAAAGATAACGCGCTATCCAAATAGGATTCCAACCCATAATACTGAATCTACCACTATAATGAATAGTGTCTATTCCGATAAAATCTTTAAGCTGTAAAAAACCGTAAACAACAAGTGTGATACCAAAAAAGAATATAGCTTTCAAAATGACTAATATTTCGATTTGATTATTTAGAAGAAGTTTCGGTAAATAAAATAAAATGACTGAAAGAATTAAATATTGAAATTTTTCGAAGCCATATTCCCTGTTTGACGTTACCAAAACTAAAGAAATTATAATATAAATTAAAAAAATTAATATTAATTTATCGATTTTAGTAATTATAATACGAATTTTTTTCTGAAAAAAAATATTCTGATAAATGAGGATGAATAATCCCAATAAATAAAAATAAAAATCTAAATATGGAGGTTCATTCCCAAGAACAAATGTTAGAATTCTTTTCAAGATTGGAAAAGCAAAAATCAAGTAAAATACTCCCAATCGAATATCGGATAAAAGTAAAACCACACATAAAAGAATCAATGTGTAAGATATCAAATAAAAAGGGTATAAAGTAAGTAAAAAGCTATATAAAACACAAAAGACTGCAATTAAAAAATAGTATGGTTTAGTTGTCCTACTATTGGAAAGTCCAGACGACCCTGTAATCAAAACACTACTTATTAGATCTTCTGAATAATTGGATTCTAAGTTCATTTAATTTTGAGGTGTTTCCAGATTTCTTAAATGCATCAATCATATACACTATGAGAGAAGAAATAATTAATGTGAGAAGAAATATTACAACGCAAAACCTAGCACGTTTAGGCTTACTCCTTAAGCCAGGTGGTATTGCTTTATCAACTACTTCAATCGTAGGTAAATCCTTGATTTCTTCGATCTTGGCTTGTTCATATTGAGGGTATAAAAAACTATACAATTGCTTTTGAATATCAAGATTCATTTGTATAGTTGCCAATTCCAGGGCTTTATGTGGAATTCTATCTAAAGAGAGTAAATACTTGTAATCTGCGTTGTTAGAACTCACTTCAAGTTTCAAGATTTCTTTCTTTAAAATAACATTTTCCAATTTTAATTTCTCCAAATACGGATTGTCATTAGAATTCAGAGTGTTTTCAAGTAATTCCATTTGAATTTCTTTTGTTTTTTGTTCTGATATCATTGTAGAGTATTGTTTAACAATATTGATTGTTTGCTCATTCAACTGAATAATATTATTTTCGACTTGAAAATCTAGTAATTCTTTCGACAAACTATCTAATAACGATTCAACCTCATTCAGTCTGCCTTCCAAGAAAATTCTTTTCCGCTTACCCTTACTCATACGTGTTTTTATATTATATTTTTCTAGTTTCAACCACATATAGTTTGCTATACGCGCAGATAAATATTTATCTTTTGTTTCTATTGATATGTGAATTAATCCTGTCTCCTCACTATAACTTATAGCTCTGATATTTTCATTAAACATTTTGAAAGCTTTTTCCCTAATGACCAACGAATCAGTATCTTCTATTTCCATATATTCTAAAAGATTAAAATGCTCTATTACATCCTCAGAAAAAGTCCTACTATTCATTATAGTAATTAGTTCTATCCCGCTTGATTGTAATCCACTACCACCCAGAAGTGATGATCCTAATCCAGATAATGATGAACCACCAAGTGACAACTCATTTTTGTCTTCTTGAGTTGGTAAAATTGTAGCTGTAGCTGTCCAATATTGATCAACCAACAGTACAAAAATTACAACTGCTACAGATGCAATTAACGTAGTCCAAAAAATGAATTTTTTATGTTTGGCTAGAACTAATAACACATCTAAAATATCTATTTCTTTCGTTTTTCCCATCTACAACTCCACACCTATTGGGCAATGATCGCTTCCTAGGATTTCTTGTTTAATAATTGCTTGCTTAATATTTTTTATATTTTCTTTGTTTGTAAAAAAATAATCAATACGCCATCCGACATTTCTTTCTCTTGCACCAAAACGATATGTCCACCAAGAATACTGCTTAGGTTCATTATTGAATTCACGGAATGTATCAATCCAACCGTGTGTGACTATTTTATCTAGCCATTCTCGTTCAATTGGTAAAAAACCTGAGGTTTTTTCGTTTTGTTTTGGATTAGCTAGATCTATTTCTTTGTGAGCTGTGTTAAAATCTCCACAAATTATCAAATTCCTTCCTGAATATTTTACATTCTGCATTAATTTAAACATACAATCATAATAATTCAGTTTGTATTGAAGTCTTTCATAACTCATTTGTCCATTGGGGAAATAGCAATTTATTAAAGAGAACTCTTTGAATTCTAAAAGAAGTAGCCTACCTTCATGATCATAATCTTCATTACCAATTGAATATTCAATAGAAATCGGTTTTTCTTTTGTAAAGATTCCCACTCCCGAATAACCTTTCTTATCAGCAAAATTCCAATATTTGTGATATTCTGATAATTCATGAATCTCTTTAGGAATTTGCTCTTCCTGTAGTTTAGTTTCCTGAATACATAGAATATCCGGTTTTTCAGCATCAATGAATTCCAAGAAATTCTTTTTCAGAACTGCTCTAAGACCGTTTACATTCCAACTATAAATTTTCATCTATGTCCTTACAAATTTAGTTTCAACACCAACTCTCTCACATTCATCATAAAGAAGACACGTAGAGCATTTTGGATTCCTAGGTGTACAATGGTTTTGACCAAATGCCACCAGAAACGAATTATAATTTATCCAATATTTTTTCGGTAATTTTCCCCTCAACACCATCTCCGATTCGAATGGAGTCTTGATTTTAATATAACCGAAACGATTTGAAATACGGTGTACATGTATGTCAACACAAATTGCAGGTTTCTTAAAGGCAATTGCACGAACCAGATTAGCAGTCTTCCTTCCTACACCTGGCAACATAATCAACTCATCTATTTCATCAGGAACATTGTTGTTAAATTTATCCTTCAATACTCTAGGAAGTTCTTTTAAATACTTCGCTTTATTTCTGAAGAATCCAACCGGATAAACCATCCTCTCTAATTCTTCAACTGAATATTTATCAATATCTTCTGGAACACTAATTTTTTTAAATAATCTGTGTACTACATCCGAAGTCGTTTGATCTTTTGTTCTTGCACTTAATATGGTGGTTACCAAAATCTTAAATGGATCTTTTGTTTGAGCTTCTATAAGATCAACAACTGGTGAAGGATAGCTGTTAAATTGCTTTTCCAGAATTCTATAAATTGTATCTATATTCATTTATTATCCTTAAAATTAACTCAAATTGGTCGGGATGAGAAGATTTGAACTTCCGACCTTTCGCCCCCCAGACGAACGCGCTAACCGAGCTGCGCTACATCCCGACTGTGAACACAAATAAAAATCAGCTTGGTAATGACAAGTATTTTTTAATCACGTTTATTATAACACTTATAAGCTTCATTATATTAATTAATTAAATTGATTAGTTTCATTTTTCCTTTTTTTAAAAGAATTGACAGATTTAATAAAACACAAATTCAAGTATTTAGCTTATAATTCAGTTTATTAAAATGATATAAACGTAATTTTGTTAAATTTCTTGGAGTAAGATGTTATTTAATTCGATAGATTTTGCAGTTTTTTTACCAATAGTTTTTTCCTTATATTGGTTCGTATTCCATAAAAATTTAAAGATACAGAATTTACTAATTTTGGTTTGTAGTTACATTTTCTATGGCTGGTGGGATTGGCGGTTTCTTTCACTCATTGCTTTCAGTTCTTTTGTTGATTATTTTGTAGGGATTGGCTTATCAAAAACTGATGATCAACGGAAACGTAAGTTATTGATTCTAATCAGTTTAATTGTAAATTTAGGATTTTTAGGATTCTTTAAATACTTCAATTTCTTTGCAGAGAATTTTGTATCATCATTTAAACTTTTTGGTGCAAATTTTGAAGTAACAAGATTAAATATAATTTTACCGATAGGCATAAGTTTTTATACTTTCCAAACACTGAGCTATTCAATAGATGTTTATAAAAAAAAACTGGAGCCAACGAAAGACATTATTGCATTCTTTGCTTTTGTAAGTTTTTTCCCTCAGCTTGTTGCCGGTCCTATTGAAAGAGCTACAAATCTTCTCTCTCAATTTTATAAAAAAAGAGACTTTGATTATTTTCAAGCTGTTTCAGGATTTAAACAAATTCTATGGGGTTTTGTAAAAAAATTAGTAATAGCTGATAATTGTGCTAGATATGCCAATATGGTTTTCAGCCATCAAAGCGAGTATAATAGTAGCGCATTAATTCTTGGTGCAATCTTTTTTAGTTTTCAAATCTATGGAGACTTTGCGGGATACTCAGATATAGCAATCGGAACAGCCAAGTTATTTGGAATAAAATTAAGACTTAATTTTGCTAATCCG
>CAZSOM010000130.1:0-5287 GCA_964608295.1 uncultured Candidatus Cloacimonadota bacterium | reverse complement strand
CCACAACCGCTCGATTACAAGTCGAGTGCTCTACCGTTGAGCCATGTCGGCAATTTGATGTCGAAACAGAAAAATTTTCTACTAATTCTCTGTCAACTTAGTTCACATTTATGCTCATAAAAAGACCTATTACAACCGAATAGACAAAAAATTTTCTTTGGTCATATGTGTCAAATCTTTTTATATATATTTAAGTAAAAAATAATTGGTTATGCAAATCACCTGATTTCAATAATGTATATATATGTAAAGTCAACTCAGAAGTAGAGTATCAAATAAATTGGAAAAGTTTATTTTCAGTTCGAGTATTTTATCATTTTTCAATATTCCAATCTGTTCCATCTGGAGTGTCTTTGAGGACAATTCCAAGATCTTTCAAATCATTACGAATCTCATCTGCCAATTCCCAATTTTTATCTTTTTTAAGACGAATACGATATCCTATCAGAAGCTCTATCAAATCACTAGAAATATCACTAAGATCATTGCTAAGTTTTTGTTCTATATTCATGAAAAAACCCAGGACATTTCCGAGTTCTACCAACAAGTGAGAATAAATTTTCTTTCTATATAAGGGTTCATCGTTATTTCTAACAACACTCGCTATTTCAAATAATAAAGCAATAGCTTTTGCTGTATTAAAGTCGTTATTCATAAACTTTATAAATAAATCTCTATTAGCCTTTCTTTCATTATCAGGATCATTGAGTTTTTCGTCTTTGAAAGAAAGATAATCAACACTTCTTAGACAATTATAGAAGTTCTTAACAGCCTGCCTTGATTCTTTAAGGATATCCTCATTAAAATCAATTGGACTTCTATAATGCTTAGAGAGAAAGAAAAACCGAATTGTTTCTGCATCATACTTCTGAAGAATATCCCGTGCAGTAAAAAAATTATCCAAACTTTTAGACATTTTATCACCTTCAATGTTTAGATATCCATTATGCATCCAATAATTCACCAGCTTTACATTTCTTGATGCTTCAGCTTGAGCAATCTCATTTTCGTGATGTGGAAAAATAAGATCAATTCCACCTCCATGAATATCGAAAGTTTCACCGAGTAAACTGCGGGACATAACTACACATTCAGTATGCCAGCCAGGTCGTCCTTCTCCCCAGGGACTTTCCCATTTAGGTTCACCAGGTTTTGCTCTTTTCCAAAGTGTGAAATCGGCAGGATGTTTCTTCTGATCATTTGCCTTAACACGTGCACCTGCTTGCAAATCTTCCAGTTTTTTCCCGGAAAGTTTGCCATAATTCTTAAAATTTGAAACAGAAAAATAAACATCTCCATTTACTTCGTAAGCATAATCTGTATCCACAAGTTTTTTGATGAGTTCTATCATATCATCAATATATTCTGTAGCTCTTGGATGGTAATCAGCCGGAGTTATTTCTAATGCTTCGCAATCTTGAAAGAATGCTTTAGTATATTTTTCAGCAATTTCTGCTACCGGGATCTTCTCCTCAATAGAACGTTTGATAAGCTTATCATCAATATCTGTAATATTCCGCACAAGGGTTACTTTATTTCCAACGTATTCAAAGAATTTTTTTACAACATCAAAAAAGATAAGTGGTCGAGCATTTCCAATATGAAAATAATTGTAAACAGTTGGACCACAAACATACATTTTTACTTCACCTTGTTTTACAGGAATAAAATCTTCTTTTTTATTTGTTAATGTATTATAAATTCTCATTTAAACTCCAAACTCATATTCATTGAGATATTTTTTTGCAGCTCTCTCTTAAGTCAAGCTCTACAGTTTTTCATTTGCTAAAACCTTTATCACACTGCTTCCATAATTTTTGTGATAGGTAACAATCTCATCCCATTTCTCTAATAATTTTTCTCTGGGGGAATGTTCTATTACTATTATCCCTGATTTAGTTAGCAGGTCATTTTCCACTACTTTTTCAATTGTAGAATTAACGAGGTCTTTATTATAAGGTGGATCCATAAAGATCAGATCAAATTTTTTCTCGCAGCTATTCAAAAATGCACTAACTTTCTTTCGGTGGATTTTACAATCAGACGAACAGTTCAGCTTAACAATGTTACGCTTCATCGTCTTAATAGATTTGTCAGAAAAATCTACGAAATCAACAAATAATGCGTTTCTACTTAGAGTTTCAAAACCAAGTGATCCGCTTCCTGCATAGATATCGAGGACATTCTTACCTTCACATGAAGGGATAACGGAAAAGATAACTTCCTTTATGTAATCTGTTGTTGGTCTGGCAGTATTACCAGGAACAGCAAACAGATTTGCTTTCTTGAATTTTCCTGTTATAATTCTCATTTTCTTTTTTTCTTGGGGTAAGAAAACTTGAATGTTAATTGTTGAGGTATTTTCTCAAAATGTGGACAAACCAACAGATGCTTCTCTGCGGATTGTTTACATTTATGAGTGCATTTCACACACAATTTATTAATGTTATTGAGTTTTTTCAACATTCTCTGAAACTGATAATAGTTCTACAACATAATTTAAATCAGATAATTTTATGTCAGCTAAAGGTGTATCAAATCCTACATTTTCCTTAAGAACTCGTTCTACTATATCTGGTCTTATCTGAGACAATTTTGTAAATAATTTTAGAATTTTATTCTCAGTGTCAGGTTTTACGGCATCTTGAATCTTGATGTCATTTTCAGCTAGTTGATCAACTGTATCCTTTATCACATCTTTCTTTTCTTCCAGTTTTTTATTCTTCTCAATTATATCTTCGATTGAAATTGTCTCTTCTTCTTTCGTATCCAATTCAAATAGAGTGTCAGGTGTTCCCGGCTCAAGAAGAATCTCTTCATTTGTCTCAAGACTAAGATCATCTTCCATCGAGTTATTCTCATCTATTGAAATCTCAGGGTTTTCATCGGTTAGGATAGTTTCTTTAGACTCTTTTGTGTCATCAAGTTCCGGAGTTCTAGAAGTTTCTTCAGTTTGGATGGGTGCTTTTGACTCTTTAGTGTCATCAATTTCAAGTGTTTCAATAGTTTCTTCCGGCTGGGCAGGTTCTTCAGATTCTTTAGTGTCATCAATTTCAAGTGTTTCAATAGTTTCTTCCGGTTGGGCAGGTTCTTCAGACTCTTTAGTGTCATCAATTTCAAGTGTTTCAATAGTTTCTTCATTTTGGTCGGTTTTTTGGGACTCATTTATATCACCAAGTTCAGGAGCACTAAACGTCTCTTTTGTTTGTGCAGGCTCTTCAGGCTCTTCCCTGATATCGATTTCCGGTGTTTCAATTGTATCTTCAGGAAAAATACCTATTTTTTTTTCTTCAATTTTGGTATTTTGTTCGCTCTGGATATTAACTTCTTCCTCAGTTGCATTCAGATCCTCTGGATAAGTTTCTTCATTTTCCAGGTTTACTTGTGAATCAATATAAGTTTTAAATTGTTCATGAGGTAAAATATGGAAATTCCTTTTTTCTTCTTCCGAAAATATTTTATCAATGATAGAAGAATACTCCATAGTATTATTTTGGAAAATTTTAATTTTCAATTCTTCAATTTTATTCTTCAGTTCATTCGTTGGGTTTTCTTTAAACAAGTTTTTATAAATCACTAAGGCATCAATATGTTGATTCTGATTTTCATATAATTCAGCTAAGGTGATTGTTGGTGCTGCTTTATCATCCATAATTATTCTCCCAGCGTTATTTGATCGCTCATTTTCTCCAACGTTTTCTTACCAATTCCCTTGATTTGGAGAAGATCTTCTTTTTCACTAAATCTGCCTATCTTATCTCTTAAAGCAATTATCTTCTCAGCTTTTGAAGGTCCAATACCAACGATTTTTGTCAATTCGTTTTTATCTGCCAGGTTAATATTTATTTTATTAACAACGGTTTTGACCTTAGTTGTTTCTGGAATAAAAGTAGTTGTTGAGTCTTCAAAAGATAGATCAATAAAGTAATTCTCGATCTTTTCGTAAGTTTTAATACCGATACCTTTGATATTCATCAATTCAGATTTAGATAGGAATCCATACTCTTCTTTGTATCGTAAAATATCCTCAGCTTTTTTCTCACCTATACCTGGAATCGTGATAAGTTCTTCTTTTGTGACATTCTGTAGATCATATTTTAATTGATAATCTTGTTCGAAATTCAAACTATCACTTGAATCTGGATCTTCCTCAGCAGTTAAACCTGTATACTTCACAACTATTCCGGTGAAAGCAAACACAATTACAAACAAAAGCAGTTTCTGCTCATTGGAAGTTAAAAAATTGTTTAATTGTTTC
Source organism: uncultured Candidatus Cloacimonadota bacterium (assembly GCA_964608295.1). Lineage (GTDB taxonomy): Bacteria > Cloacimonadota > Cloacimonadia > Cloacimonadales > TCS61 > Tenebribacter. The sequence goes on along the minus strand of CAZSOM010000130.1, from coordinate 1,029 downwards.
ATTTTTTCTGAAAAATTAAATTTACCATTGTCTGCCCGACAACACGCAGAGAATGAGGAGAACATTTATCTGGAGTATCTTTTAGTGTATGCCAGGAAGGATATTCAAAATCAATAATATCTATTGCATTGAAACCTGCAGTAATAAGAGGGTAATGATCATCATAGATCATACTAACGATTTTGGGTTTGAATTCATTATATCCCAGCTGATCTGCAATTTCCCAAACTTCCTTAACCAGGTTTGGAGAATTATGATATGAGTAATATTCCATATTAATGGCTAAATCTGCATCACCGATCATATCAATCACAATTGCTTTTTCCGGTTTTGGTTTTGTATAATTTTCAGAAAAATAAGAAGATCCCAGGCACCATGTTGCATTATCACCGTAATCTCCCATATCTTCCAGATCGAAAAAAACCAAATCTATACCAAATTGTTGTGGTTGTTGAGACGATAAAATATTTGCCAATTCGAGTAGAACTGCTACTCCACTGGCAGCATCGTTTGCTCCTAAAATGGGAGAATCATGTAATGAAACATCTTCTTCTCTATCTGCCCAAGGTCTGGTATCATAGTGAGCTCCAAGTAAAATTCGTCTACTCATTTGGGGATAAAAACTTGCAATTATGTTCACACCCTCAATCTCTTCTTCTTTGATAACAACATTAAACTCTTGTAATTCTATTTCAGCTTTGTAATTAGTAAGTTCATTAATTATGTAATCCCGGCAAAGTTCAATTCCATCTGAACCTGGATATCTTACTCCAAGATCACATTGTTTTTCCAGATGTCCGAATGCTTTATCTGCATCGAAAGTGGGATAGTTATCTGCACAAGAAGAAATAACTAGCAGCAATAATAAGAAAATGATCAATTTGTTCATATAACCTCCCTAAATTTCTAATTATACAAAAAAAAGGATTATAGAAATCTGTCAATTTTGTTTTGTTAGATTGTAAGAAGTGAAAAAATGGCCGAGAGGGCAGGAATCGAACCTGCCGTAGACAGTTTTAGCTGCCTATT
>CAZSOM010000129.1:0-5295 GCA_964608295.1 uncultured Candidatus Cloacimonadota bacterium | reverse complement strand
ACAAAGCTCTGAAAGAATATGAACATCTTCCTGCTGAAAATTTGTTGAATTTTGCCCAGCGCATGGGAAAGAGTAATCGCTTTAAAATAGCCATAAGAGCTTATAATGTATATTTAACAAAAACTAATAATATATTTGAAAAAGCAAAAACCCAGATCAATCTTGCTAATATCTATCTTAACCAAAATGAACTTATAAAAGCAGAAGAAATTTTGCTCATGTTATATCAAGATGAGAAACTACAACAGAAAAAAAACAGGTACAAGACAAGAGCTAATAGGCAATGTAGAGAATTACTAGCTCAAATCTCTCTAATGCGGAATGCTCCAGAGCAAGATGTGATACAATTTCTTGAAGAAGCAAAAGAATTCACTTTCAACAAGAATGATCTGAATGAGATTGAGTATAAGATCATTCATTTATTGATAATGGATGAGAAGAATGAGCTAGCGAAAGAGAAATTGTCAATTGTTCTAATGAATGAAAATTCCGGTTCAGATACTTTCAAGAAAGGATATTATTATTCATTTTTGATAGCTCTCATGACCAATGATGCAGAAGCTGACAGTTTGCTGGGTGAGCTTCTTATAAATATTCCGGAAGATGCAGTGACAAATGATGCTTTACTGCTTTTTCAAAGAACAGGTCAATTCTCAAATGATTCTGATCGCAAAGATTTTTTGCAAGCATTTAGGAAGAGATCATTATATAAAAACACAGAAGCGATTGAGACATTGCGTTCAATTTTTGAAAGATCAGGATTGGAAGAAATGTTATTCCTGGCAGCAGAATGGGCAATGCAAGCAGGTGAGAAATCACTAGCTTCCGAGTTATTTTCGCATGAGTATTCAAATCCTGAATTGCAGCAATATGCTGATTTAAAATTGGTTGAATTGGAGAAAGATCATTCTTTGCAAGTAAACAACAGCAGGGATTTTTTACAGAATAATCCGCAATCGGTTTTCTCACCACAGTTTAGAAGAATAATGGGGAATTGATGAAAAATATTCTAAATTATATTCTTCCATTCCTTGTTCTTATTTTAGTTTTCAGATTTTTTAATTTTATTATGATTTTTGCTTTTCGTTTTTGGTATATTTCAGTTCCATTAGTCTTGTATTTGATCTATGAGTTCAGAAGAAACCGAAAAAAACGGAAATTTAACCAGGAAACAGGGCTCGATCCAAGTGATGAAATAAAATTGAAGGAAGATCCTATAATTGAGGATGAAAAGGATGATAGATAAACTTTCCAAGCATAACCGTGCATTGCTGCAGAACTATCAATTTCACCTTAAAGTGGAAAAAGGACTTTCTGAAAATAGTATAATCAGTTACGAAAATGATATCTGCAATCTACTCACTCAAGTGGAAAAGAATATAGAAGATATTTCAAATAAAGATATTATAAACTTCTTTGTGACTCTGCAGGAATTAGGACTTACAAATTCAACAATTGCCAGAAAGCGAAGTTCGATCAGATCATATCTTAAGTTCCTGATTGAGGAAGAAATCGCCATTTTAACTGATGTAGATAATATACCAAGCATCAAACCTTCTAAAAGATTACCTGATGTTCTCAATGTGAGACAAATGCTGAAATTATTAGACAGCATTCCCGCAGAAAAACCAACTGATCTACGTAACAAAGCAATGTTGGAACTTATGTATGCAACAGGGATCAGGATTTCCGAGACAATAAATCTTTCAATGCATGATGTTTATTGGGATGAGAAACTGGTGAGAGTTTTGGGGAAAGGCGGTAAACAGCGGGTTGTTCCAATTGCAGATAAATCCTTGAAATATCTGGATGAATATTTCAAGACAGCACGACCATTGATCAGGAAAGATAAGGATACTGATATACTTTTTCTTAATCGATTTGGAAATAAGATAAGCAGGATGGGTGTGTGGAAAGTGATTGATAAAATTACTCAAGAAGCAGGTATATCTAAGCATGTATCACCGCATACTTTCCGACATTCATTTGCTACACACCTTTTGGAAGCTGGTGCAAATTTGCGGGTTGTGCAGATGCTTTTGGGTCACTCAAGCATAAATACAACACAGATCTACATTAATATTGATAACAGTTTCATTAGGCAGGAACATCGGCTTTATCATCCCAGAAATTAATCAGTAATTTGCTAACCGAATAGAATAGTTGACATTAATAATTAATCAAAAAAAATGTCCGAAGTTTAAATTAATGGAGGAAAAAATGTATAAGAAAATATTACTAATTATAGCATTAATGCTTGCTTTAACTGTTTCTAGTTTGCTTGCAGATAAGTCACTTGAAAGGATAGCAAATGAAAAAGGTGTAGAAGCAGAAACTTTATATATTGATAAACAATTTGTTCAATCAGCCCAAGCTTTTGAAATGGCTATTGCCAAGTTGGAAGAAGCTATAAAAACTGACGGCATTCCACTTGATAATGAAAAGATTTCAAGATGGTTTGAACTTGCCTTTAATGGTTATTACCAAGGTAAGAGCTTCGAAGATGCCATTAGAATAATTGATAGACAACTCGAACTTGATTCGACGAATTATCAATTTGTTAATTATAAATCAATCATTCTAAAGAAATATTTAGGAAGAATTGAAGATGCTATTGTAGTTTTAAAAAATTATAACACAGTAAAAAGAAGTTTTAAAGTTGAAAAAAAAATAGCTTCTTATTACACAGATCTGGAAGATTTTGAAAATGCTGTAGTCTGGTATCATAAAGCTTATGAACTAAAGAAAGATGCAACTGTGATAAAGAATATTGCTGCAATATATCTTAAACTTGGAAAGAATAGTGAGGCTATAACTGCTTATGAAGACTTCATTAAGACTAATCCAAATGAAAGTGTGCTTGCCAGAACTTATATGAATCTTGGTAAATTATATGAAGATATGAAGCAAAACTCAAAATCAATTGAGAATTATGAGAAGTCAGTTAAACTAAAATATAACAATAATATAGCTCTTAGCCTCATAACAAAATATTATGACGGAAATATGTATGATAAAGCGTTAGAAAAAATTGCTCTTTTGCTGAAGAATAAATCTGATAGTAATGACGCTATCTATTATCGTGCAATGATTCATTATAATCGTGGAGAAAAAGATCAGGCAACTACAGATTTCCAAACAATATCTTCTGATCCGAAATATAAAAAATTAGCTAATGATTTCATCGAAAGTATCAAGAGTGAATAGGTAATAAGAATAATGAGAAAAACAATAATTGCTGGAAATTGGAAGATGAATATGCTTTTCCCAGATGTGGAAGATTTCTTATTCGAGCTTTCTGATAATCTGGAGAAAAGTAAACTTGATTTGGTAGAAGTTATAATATGCCCACCGTCTCCATATTTGGAATTATCTTCAGATATTGCTAATGATTCCAAATTTCACATTGGTGCTCAAAATGTTAACGATAATTTATCAGGAGCATTTACAGGTGAAATTTCAGCTCCTATGCTGGATTCCATGGATATAGATTTTTGTATTATTGGGCATTCCGAGAGAAGAAAATATTATTTTGAATCAGATGAAATGATCAACGCAAAATTAAAGAGATTGCATGAGAACGAGATAATTCCAATCGTATGTGTTGGAGAAACTTTGGAACAAAGAGAGCAGGGAATTACTCAAGATATAATTCTTAGACAATTAAATGGTGCTTTCAAAAATATTAAAATTGATGGGAATGTGGTGATTGCCTATGAACCTGTTTGGGCTATTGGAACAGGAAAAACAGCAAGTTTTCAGCAAGCTCAGGAAATTCATGCATTAATTAGAAATTGGCTTAAAGATAACTATTCCCAAGAAATTTCAGAAGATACATCGATTCTTTATGGTGGAAGCATGAAACCGGAAAATGTAAAAGAACTCTTGAATCAACCTGATATTGATGGTGGTTTAATTGGCGGTGCTTCACTTGATGTTTCGAAGTTTTCACAGATGATAAAAACAGCCGTGGAATTGTAAGTTAATAACATTATTATAAATTAGCCCACGGTAACAATCTGTGGGCTATGTTTTTTATAGAGGTAAAAATATGTTGGACATGAAATTTATTCGTGAAAATCCTGAAGTAGTAAAACAAGCTGTAATCAATAAGAATGAGAAGTGTGATATTGATGCGATTTTAGCTTTAGATCAGAAGAAAAGGAAATTACAGTTTGACTTCGACAATTTACGTGCAGAACAGAATACAGTTTCAAAGCAGATTCCCACAATGAAAAAGGCAGGTGAAAACGTTAGTGAAATTCTTAGGGAAATGGGTGTTATCTCAACGAAGTTAAAAAATCTAACTACTGAATTAACAGATGTAACAAATAACTTAAATAAAAAACTTTTAGCTGTTCCCAATATTCCTAATGATCAGGTTCCGATCGGTGATGAATCTAATAATGTATTTGTACGTGAATGGGGAGAAAAAAAACAGTTCAGTTATACTCCACTTGATCATCTTGCTTTGGCTGATAAGAATAATCTACTTGAATTGCAGCGGGCAACAAAATTAACAGGAAGTGGGTTTACGGGATATATTAATATGGGAGCCAGGTTGGAAAGAGCTCTTATCAATTTCATGTTGGATTTCCATATCGAAAAGCATGGTTATACAGAAGTTATGCTTCCAATTTTAGTTAATCGTACCACAATGACGGGTACAGGCCAGTTACCTAAATTGGAAGATGATATGTATCATGTAAATGAAGATGATCTATTCTTAGTTCCTACAGCAGAAGTATCAGTTACAAATCTTTATGCAAAGGAAATCTTAAACCACCATGATATACCGATCTGCCATGTTTCCTATAGCCCGTGTTTTCGTCGTGAGGCTGGGTCATATGGTAAAGACACTAAAGGTCTTCAAAGAGTACATCAGTTCAACAAAGTAGAAATGGTAAGATTTGTTAAACCGGATGATTCATATAATGTATTAGAAGAAATGACAAATGATGCTGAAGAGATATTGCAGGCGTTAGGATTGCATTACAGAGTTGTAACATTGGCAACCGGTGATCTTAGTTTCGCATCTGCTAAAACTTATGATTTAGAAGTTTGGGCTCCAGGCGCACAGAAATATTTGGAAGTTTCTTCAATAAGCAACTTTGTTGATTTCCAGGCACGCAGGGCATCTATTCGTTTTCGTGATGAAGATGGAAAGGTAAAATATTTGCATACTTTGAATGGTTCAGGTTTAGCTACTCCAAGAACTTTTATAGCACTATTAGAAACATATCAAAATGAAGATGGTAGTATTAATATTCCAGAGGTTCTACGGCCCTATTTGAA
>CAZSOM010000128.1:0-5310 GCA_964608295.1 uncultured Candidatus Cloacimonadota bacterium | reverse complement strand
GAGTGCCAACAACTAAATGCACATTTGCTACAACCTCAAATTTATTTGAAGTTGTAGAAGCCGTACCTCCAGCACCTGAAACACTACCAAAATAACCATCAGCATCTGAAACTGTGATACGGCTATCAGGTGAGATAAGTTCACCATAAACTTCGCTAGCATTAACAAGACCATTGTTTTGAAGTGTAATATCCAAAAGTGCAGTCTCCCCTGGATCAAGATATCCCTCATTTATTGTATAATCCACTACATCAAGATTGGCACCATCCACTACCAGATAAATTATATCGTTCCATGTATTCGCAAGACCAGCCGTAATTACAATATCCAACTTTATCTCTGTTCCACCCAAAACATCTGCGTCAATTGTTATATCAAAGTCATCCATACAATAAACAGAACTACCTGGTGGAATTGAACCAAAACTTTCAGTAGCATCAGTGATTGTAATAAAACTGTTCTCAGTTGTTATTGTAGCTGAAACTGGAGTGGCTGGTTGAGAACCAAAGTTCTTCAAACTCACATCTAATCCAATAGCTTCACCTGGATTTATTATTCCGTCATTATTACCGGTTGAATCATCTATCAATACGTCAAAGACATTTACAAATCTAGCGAAGTCACTAACATCAAAACTACCAAGATGTGGAATATAGTTATGATCTGTTACAGTGAGATTAACAGTTCCCAGATCATCAGCATTGATTTCAAGCACTACATAACCATTTTCATCTGTGTAACCGGTTGCAAATATATCATCATCACCCATCAAAGCTGTTACCCAGGCATTTGCCAATGGAGTACTACTTATGCTGTCTATAACAGTAACTTCCAGGTAATTAGTTCCTGGAGAAACTTGTGAATCATAGGTTACTTTCATAACCTGTGGAATTCCGGTCCACAGCTCAACTCCGGGGTCTCCCATTAGTGTATTCCAATGTGAATTAATATCAACGCGGTTAGATGGATTCTGTGGATAATGCTCAAATAGAGCAAGTTTTCCTCTGTTAACAGCTCCACCAGGATTATGTATCCCATCAGCAAATATTCCATGATAGATACCTGCATCAACACTATTGTTGAAGTTTGTAGTAGTACCAGATGTTGCAGTTCCAATTGAAGCAATAGCACCAGTAGGTTGACTTGCTGAACCAGCTCGGATAAATGCTTCTGATCTAGCAACTGAGTATATACTTTCAAAACTTCCAGTATCACAAGTAAGAATAACCGCAAAAGGCAGCATTTGATAATTAGAGAGACTATTTATATTAGTATTCGAAAAACCGCTCATACCAAGCCAGCCACGATAGTTGAAATAGCTTACTCCTGAAGTCAAGTTACTAGTCATCTCACTAGAAAAAGGTTCTGAATATACTTCGGTAGCAACGATATTGGGTGCATGCTGCTGCATCATTTCAACAATAGACTGGTTGGTGAAGATAGTGGATGAGCCTGAATCGTGAGCTATATCTCCGACCATAAGAGATTTATTATACCAGTCAGTTCCCATAAAAGGTTCTTTTTCATATTTTAGGACTTTCGATACATATACTTGTAAATCAGGAATTGACGATATAGAAATTCTGCCTAGTATCACATCAGCTAAAATATCTCCACCCTCTAATTGAGAATATGGGTGATCTCCTTCTCCACCATAAGTTGACCAAGTTTCAGTATAGGTTGGGATAACAAAATCACCATTTGCATCACCAACAAGGCAAACGAATTCAGGAGGATTAGTCCAGTTATCATATGCGTTTTGTATATAAGCTTTTATAGATGTCGTAGTGTTTCCAGCATCTGCTGTACTTGCCAATGCAACTTCAAATCCTTTTTGTCTTTTCCAATCTGTTAAAATTTCAAGATTAGCAAGTATAATAGCATTATCAGGGTAGATAAATAGATAACTTGGATTCTGGTATTCAACATCACGTTCAATTACAGAATCATAGTTCAAGATGGATGAACGGTAAATTGGTTCAAAGAAACGTGATACTTTTTTATTTGTCATCTTAGGATTAATACCACCTCTACCGGAAGCATTTACTACTAAATCCACATTGGTTATTATCTTTAATTCCTTAGTTTGCGGATCGTATTGAAAAGGATTAACTGAAACACTTACAATTCTCTGACCTCTCATAATCACAGGTTCACCAACTTCAATAACACTGGCTGGGAAAACGCCTCCATTATCATAATAATCTTCATCCATCACAAATTTGAAAGGTTTGTTGTCGCTCTCACTCTGTAATTCCTGAGCTGGATAGATATTAATATTTTGTCTAATCTCTTCTGTAGTATTAATAATTTCAAAGCTGACAGTTCCTTCATCAGGTACGGAGATCAACCTGGTAATTTTTGGAAGATCAGGCTTACCAACTTCTAGAAGATTCCCTTCATTCAAATAAGAGATTTTCTGATAGCTAATTGCTTTCTCATTGATGGTTTCAATGTTATAACCATTTAAGGAAAAATTGATTTCAGTGTACTCCTTTCCGTTTGAAGTATGTTCAAATAATTTCTTGTTTGTGTTCTCATTAATATCCACCCAACCTGCATTAAGCATGGTGATAAATACTAATAAGAATAATACTGTTAATTTTTTAGTCATAATAATTGTCTAACCTTCCTCTATTTTTTTTTAATTTGTTTTATTACTGCAATAGTTATTCCAACTATATGTTAAGATTGAAATAGTAAATTTAAAATCTAGAGCACCTGTAAAAGATGCTCTAGTCGTGATATGTTTTATAAATATATTTAATTTCTTTTATTTCATTAGGATCATTTTTCTGGTTTTGGAGTAATCAACATTCTGCATTTTATAGAAGTAAATTCCTGACGAAACAGATTTTCCTTGGTCATCTTTTCCATCCCAAATTGCAGTATGCATTCCTGATTGTAATTCATCATTAATAAGTGTTTTTACTTTTTGTCCTCTAATGTTGTAAATTTCTAAATTCACTTGGGAAGAACTTTGCGCTATAGAAAATGAAATAACAGTTTCAGGATTAAATGGATTTGGATAGTTACCATTCAGCGTAGATTCATAAACTGGAATATTATTATTAGCTGAAGCACCAGTAGAAGCAATTATTTTGAGGTCATCTATCCACCAACCTGGATCATTAAGCACTTCATCAGCGGTTAATTTAAAGCGAAGATAAACATAATGATCTATAAATTCCGGCACAAAAATAAATTCCTGAACCCAGTTGTTACTTACTCCTGAGAATTGTTCTAATTCTGTCCAATTCGTACCATCGAATGAATACTCAACAACACAAAAATCATAATCGTGTTCAACGTAATAATTATGCCAGAATGTGAGGCAAACATCATCACTGACACTATTCATATTTATAGGAGAAGAAGTTGTGATGGTTGCAATAGAGCTATTTTCATAAAATTCATCAGGACTATCTGTGACAGAATAATCACCCATTATGGAACTTTCATCAAGAGTCCAATCTCCATCGACAGTCCATCCAGTAAGATCAACTTCCCAATCTTCTGAAAAAACTTCAACAGCTTCAGATAGATATATATTCATTTCATAAGATCCTGCGGGGAAATCAACTAACTGAGTAAAGGGTACGTATCCTTCAGCAAAAACAGTAACTTGGTGTTCACCTTCATAATTAGTGAAATCATAATCACCGTCATCAACAATCACGGTATCTGCTGGAATATAATCACCATTCTCAATAATGATCGTAGCATCTAATAGATTACTACCAGAAGTTATATCCCCAAAGACATCTACTTCTGGAATTTGAACAAGTTGGACATTTTCAGTTTTCCATAAAGAGCTATTTACTGTAATATTCTCTATCAATTGTGCTTCAAATCCTTTTTTCACAACTCTCATTGTATAAGTACCAGGCAATAAAGGACGCCAGTAACGACCAAAAATTTCATCTGTTAGACGTGGTTCGAAGTAGGAAGCAACAGCTTCTTCAATAATGATCTCTGCAACCAGAGGATCACCCGTATCTGCATCAGTGATGTGTCCGGTAAGCATTGATCCGGGAGCATTATACCCAATAGCTCTATTTAGCAGCCAATATGCTCCTTCACTGCACCTCTCACACGTATCATCAATTAAATAATTAGGTGGATCATTATTTGGTTGAAGATGTCGTGTTCCGCATTCAATTAAAAGTTGTATCGTCCCATGAGTTTTATAGAACCAGTCATGTGCATTTCCTTTTCTGCCTGAAGATGCATAGGGTTCATATGGAGCTGAGTGAGCTTGATTCATTATTAAGTCTGCAACATTTTCGCCAATTGTCTGACTCAAGCCTAAATCAGGTGTCGGATGTACACTTGCCCAATTGGATGGATAATAAACTTTCTCAGAGAAGGTTCCTGTTCTAGATGAATGCCAGTTGATGGAATAAAGAAAATGCTGTTGTTCAGCTAGTGATCGAATTGCCCGTGTTCCACCTTCAGAAAAAGGACCGGGTCCCCGATAGTAGTCATTCCACTCTTCAGGACCACCTACGCCATAAGGATCACCATGAATCCAGTTGAAGCCATAATTTCGATTTGGGTCAACTCCATCAATATCTCCACCAGCTCCAACTTCAAAATCAAAAACACCATTTTCGTTGTTATCTCTTTTATTTTTTCGGTAGGTTGTGTCCCATCCGTCCATCACAACCTGCAAACCTTCAGGATTGTAAGTTGGAACGAACCACATTTCGAGATGATCGAGCCAGACATCATAAGGATCTACCATACGGTTTTCCACAATATCATGTATCATGAACATTGTAACTTCAACTCCCAGAATTTCTTCAGCATGACATTGTCCAGCGTACATTACAGCCGGTTCATCCTCATCAACTCCAACATTATTTGAAAGCTTAACTGCATAGATGGGAATTGGATCCTGGTAAGGATCAGCACCTAAAGTAGTTCCGATCACCTGAACCATCACAATATCTGGATAGTTTGTTTGAAGTTCACTAATTTCCTGGACTATCTCTTCATATGTATGATAGCGTGGATCTAGTATTACCTGGGCAGAAAGACCTGTCACCAGCAGTACTAATATAACTGTAAACATCTGCTTCATAAATTACCTACTTCATAAGAATCATTTTTTTCACACTGGTATAATCACCATTTTCATCATTTGTATCAAATTGTGAGAAATATATTCCGCTGGAAACACTTCTGCCTGAATCATTTGTTCCGTTCCAAACCACACTGTGACGACCAGCTTGCATTTCATCAGCAACCAGAGTTTTAACTTTTTGACCACGGACATTGAAAACATTTAGTGATACATAAGCATCT
>CAZSOM010000127.1:0-5310 GCA_964608295.1 uncultured Candidatus Cloacimonadota bacterium | reverse complement strand
CCTTGATAATAAATGGATTCTGCTATTGCCACTGGAATCGGTAATTTTCTGCTGTTCAAGTTCCTCATAGGTATGAATAATAAAAACCAATGTTGTTTTAGTGTCTTTATAAAAAGAGTTCCAGACATTCCTAATTAGGCCGTAAAAGGCTGTTTTTTCATCTCCAGACCATGTGTCCAAGAGGAAATTTATTTTATCAATACAAAGAAAGGAATGGCCAAAAGACAATCTTTTCAAAAGGATTTCCAATTCTTCGACGTCAAATACATCTACAGCAATTTCTGGATTATCTTTGAAATAGCCCAGCAGATCGCAATACTTACCTCCATATTTTTTTGCAGCAGATTGAGCAAACTGTTCCATAGCACTGAATGAATTATGATGAATAATTATAGATCTGTATTTTTCTGTCCCCAGGGATTCTATGTATTTGCCAAAGTCCTTTTTCATCCATCTATCCTGTAGATTTTATTTAGAACAAATTCTTTTGATACGTCACCATTAAAGCGGATCTGCTCCAAATCACCAACGGTTTCGATTCTAATCAATGAGAGATCATGCAAGTTTGAGAGAAGGTTATTAACCTCATAATCTTCGAGAAATAATACTTTTCCAGGGCTGTTTTCAGCAGATATAATATCTTGGATAACCAGTGCAGTTGAGTTGTGATATACACTGTCACGGAAATGAATTAAACAATAAAGAAAAGGTAGAGTTTCTATCCGTTCGATCTTTTTCCGGACATATTTGCCCATTGATATTTTTTCTATGAGGTGAAGTATAGAAAGCTTTTGCTCACTATATGCATCGAGAACTGAAAGAATTTCTTTGGGGATTTTTTTATTCACCGCTTGTTCAGAAAATTTTCCCCTTAAATCTTCAAAATAAGGCTTTGCAACTTCAGTAGAAATTAATTCATTTTCGAGAAATACTTTGTTAACCAAGCGGTTCCAGACTACCCATTTGGGTTCACTTGAGATAACATAATGAAGGAGCCAGAGTGTTGTTATCTCATCAAAAAAAATGTCTTGTTCAGCAACCACTTTGCCAAAGGGGGTTAATATAAAGGTTCTTGGTTTAGTGAGGCCTAATCCAACACAAATGCTACTTAAATTCTCAAACTGTTTGAGAGTCATACCAAGGACGTCTACGAATTCGGGCCTGGCTATTGATTTGCGATGTATCTGATCTAATGCATATTGTAGAATACGAGAGACCTGGTCAAAGTGGAGATAATATCCATTTGTAAATTGAAGTTTGATTTTTTTAGACATGTTTTATTTTGCTTTTTCAATAATTGTTATTTCATCATCTGTAAGTTCATAATTCTGATAGACCAATCTATCTATATCTGTACAGAGATTTGAGATATCTGCATTTGAGTTTTGCTGAACAAGGGAAAATATTTTATTAACCAATTCAACAAATTGAGCTTGTTCATTTTTCCTTATAGATAGAATTGGTATTTTTTTCAAAAGTACAATTTTTATTTGGGCAAAAACTTTTCCATTTTCGGCAGTTGTGTTTCTATAATACCACGTCATAAGCTTACTATTAAGTAAGGCTAATATACATAAAGGATCAAACTGGCCATCAGTAATAGTTGTTCCATGTAATGTATTTGAATAATAATAGTTTTGATCATCATATGATGCAATTATTTCGTCTGCAGTTTGTCGAGTAAGTATTTTATTCCTTTCAAATATTTCGGGGACTCTCATTCTTAATCCTGCTCCTTTTCCAGCTAACCTCTCACGTTCTAATTTCATCATTTCATCCGGCTTATAATTAATCCAGTTATCGTTAAAGGAAATATGATATCTATTAATATCTTTTCCAAATAATAATTTTTTAGAATGTGTATCAATAGGTTCTTTTAAAAATAATTCATTCTTGACTTTTCCTTGAATTATTCCATCTTTAATCTCTGCGATGTCTCCAAGTTCTAAAGATTTCTTTCTAATTTTATTTATAATATTACTTATTGTTGGATCATAATTTAAATTAAATTGATTACTTGGAGAATCTTTGAAATAATTATGGGGAATAAGTTTATATTCAACATTTTTTACCTCTGAAACAGAGACTCCATTTTTTACCTTAATATCGGTAAAATTCGTTCTTTCATTTTTGAAAAAAATGATAACAGCATCAACAACAGCATCGTCAAAAACAGGTTCACAAAATGAGGCAATTTCAATTAATGTTTTTTCAATAAAAAGCCATGATCTTAATGCGTCACATTGAGTATTTAATAAAATTCTATCTGGAACAATAAATGAAGATAATCCACCTTTTTTTAACAAATTGGCAGATTGTTCAATAAAGAAATAAAACAAATTAAACCGTCCGACTGCAAATTTAAAGCGAGTTTGATAAAAATCTTTGTCAACCCAAGGTATTTGTTTTATTTGAACATATGGAGGGTTTCCAAAAACTACATCAAAACCATCTCTTCCCATAAATATTTCTGGATATTCCAGTTCCCAATGCAAAAACAATTCTTCACTGCAATGGAATTGATCATTAAAGTTTGAAAGCGTTTTTTCATAATCAGACACGGTAATATTACTGCCAAAATATATGCCTGTATGGAAATCACAAATTCCCCTGTATGGTTTCAACCTTTCTTGAATATCATCCAACAATTGTTTCTTATCACCAATATCTCCAAGAACTCTTGATTCATGCGATTGAATTTCTTGATATTTAGTAATCGCCTGATCAATCGCAAATTCAAAATCATAATTATTTTCAAAAAGACTCAACTGTGTTTTTTTTGTTTTCCTTCCTTTTCCATGAGGATGTTGTCCGATTTCTTTTAATTGTGATCCGATAAGAGAATTCCCGCATTTGAGGTGATGATCAAGAAATGAAAGCGGTTGATCCTTTGCCATTGATAGAATCCAAAGCGATAATTTCGCAAGTTCAACAGCCAAGGAATTTAAATCAACCCCATAAATACAATTTTCAACAACTCTCCTGCGCCAATAGCTTGAAGATGTTTCTGTATCAGATATAATGTTAAAACTGTTATGGAATTCAGTTAAATAGTTTGAAATAAGATTAGTGGCATTTACCAGAAAATGTCCCGAACCCATAGCCGGATCAAGCACACTTAATTTTAGTACGCTTTCAAAAGTAAAACTTCCAATAGAAGTAATTAAAAAATTGGTTAAAGCAATTTTCTCATTTTCATCTATTGCCGTTTTTAGCGAGTCAATTGTATCCTTATTTTCCTTAAAAAATGCGCTCTTTAATTCATCAAATTTTTTTCCTACAGTATTCTGAACAATGTAGTCCACAATGTATTCAGGTGTATAATAAGAACCGCTTGCTTTACGCATACCCTTATCGTTCCCGAAATAAACCTTACCTTTTGGTATAAATTTACCGGCAACTATTATCCCACCTTTTGAAGTTGGAATGAACTTGATTTCGTTTTTTGTAATTTTAACTTCAGTGTCCTCTTCCGCAACAAACAATTTGTGTTCGAGTAGACCTTCATATAAAGATCCAAGGTGCCGCACTCCCATATCGCGGAAGCTGATAGGCACCTGGTTTCCAGCCTTATCTTCATAAAAAGTCATAAAATATATTACTGATGCAAGGTGTCTATTGGATAATCTTTTCTCTTCAACAAAATCGTTTTCTGTCGGATTAAAAAGCCCGCCATTATATGTCAAATCAATATTTGAGAATAACTCACGGAGATTATTCCATAATGAATGATCATCTTTTCCGAACTTCCCTTTTTCTTGGATCTTTTGTGCGGCCTGCAAAACATCAGAAAAAAGTTCCTGGTTAGATTCTTTAAGAAGTCTCCGCGCTTTGGCATAAAACAAAAAGAGCAGGCGGAACATATACAACATAGCACTGCTATATATGGTATCCCGCAAGCTCTCCTCCGAAAAATCAGGATCTTCGCTTTCTCTCAAATAATCCACATAGCCCATACAAATATTTGATAGAATGCCTTTGCCCCCTTCTTCCTTTTGTTTTAGGGCATTTTTCAATTCTTCTTCGATATAATTAATTCTTTCATGAGATTCTTTTTTAAAAAGATCAAACTGGCAATTGCCATCTTGGTTGATGACAAAATTTTCTGCTCTCATGAATTTATCAAATATCTGATACTGATTGACATCTTCTGAATCCATTATTCCTTTAAGATCAATCTCAAGATAATTTTCATACGGAGTTAGTTCTTCGGTATGGTAAATCCGCCATTGATCACCATTGGTCAAAATGCCCCATTTCAAATTGGTTTCTTTCAAATTTCGTATGATTTTTTCAGACCAGTTTTGACCCATTAATGTTGAATTAAGATCTTCTGACGGCAGCAACGAATAGCAAAGAGTAATGATCTCGTCAGATCCAAATTGATTTAATAGGGCAGTATTGCCATCAATTTTCCGCACACCAAACTTCAAGGCATTTAAAATTTCATGCACAAAACTTTCATTCCAGACAGACAGGTTTGAAGTATCTGCATAATCACGATATTCTTTTAGGCTGGTGAGTATAGCTTTAACAGCAGGATCTTCCTCAATTTGAGTGATTTCTTTGAGGTATATTTCAGAAAATAGGTACTCGTTTTTATAGAACAGTTTCATAATATGCCTTTAATGAAATTCTATTGATGATGACTGATTATTCAAAACAACGAAACCCCTTATCTTGTTATTAAGAAAAGGGGCTTCTTTTTATAATAAAACCTCCACAGGTTATGGTTTAAGTGAATGCTATGTAAATATTTGGTATTCATAAGCTAAACATAAAAAATAGTCAAGGATACTCATAAATTAGATTGATTTCTTTAAAAATCATCCTTCTCATTGTCTTTAGCCTCCTTATCCATCTTTTTCTCTAATTTCCTGCGGTTACCGTCCTCCAGCCCCTCTTCATAACCCCACCCAAAAGCGACACCGGACATCACAGCATCTTCCACAGTAAATTCGTCCTCACATTTATCATCAGTGGGCTCCTCCTCAATTCCACTATCATCATCCAGCGAATCCTCTGCCTCGAAATCGCCGTCAGAATCATCCATGAAATCAGAATCTTCAAAGCCATCGTCAAAATCGTCATAAAAATCATCCATTTTTCGAACTCCCACTCAATCCGCATCCGCTCCAATTCTTCCTCTGCGATTTCTTCGCCAATTGCCAATCCTAAACCTAAAAAGTCGCCAAAATCAAATTCCATAAATATCACCTCCTTTAACACCGGATACGGACACATTAGGTGCGGGATTACCGGCTAAACCGCAAAGAATTCTTTGATTTTGGGTCTAATCCCGCGCTTTAC
>CAZSOM010000126.1:0-5311 GCA_964608295.1 uncultured Candidatus Cloacimonadota bacterium | reverse complement strand
AAAACAACAGAAAATAGATTACTCATGGGTCAAAGGCAGACTTGACCCCTTATCCACTATCCCTTGCAAAGCTTTCCCGACCTGCTATTTTTCTATGAGCTACTGATATTTTGGAGTTTAATATATCTCATGATTTTTTAGCTATTATATTGGTTAATGATTTGCGTTTCAAACATGGCATAAACGGGTGATATGAGAAACTACTCAATACAGTTAGGGTTCAATAAATTAATGATTCTCTCGTAGGGCCTCGATCTGACCCTAAAGATCACGTGATTATACTAATTCAGAGGTTCCGATTCCTTTATTAGGATAGATATAAAATCCGAGGCAAGTCTCATCATATGATTTGATGCTTTGATTTCCTTATGGTATTGTAATTAGTCACAAAATATAATCTACCCCAACTTATTGAGAACTTACATTATTTCCTATTATATAATTATCAAAGAGAATCATTCGGAAATTATAAAATCATCAAATAAATCAATATCCCCAATATAACATTTGGCCTCTCGAGATTTTAAATCAAGAGTTAATACAATATAATCATCAATCTCACCACCTCGGCGTTTAAAAAACGGCGCAATGCTCCACAAACTATTATCTTTAATTTTTAAATTTCCTAAAAAAACTCCGTCAGCAGCTTGTAGAGAATAATTACCTTGTAAAAAATTCTTCATCGAACTAGGAATACCACAAACACCTGACAACATGATTGATTCAGAAACTCGATTTCCAATCCATATTTTCCCACCTCTAGTCCAACCATAATCCAAGACAACTTTCTTTGGCTCTCGCTTTGGTTTAAGAGACTCTATTGTGCCTGGCTGACTTTTAGCCCCACGGAGACCATAAACGCAAGTAGCAAACTTGGTGATTATAGGAGAATAACTTAAGGCATGAAAAAAAGCTACTTCGCTCATACCAACCTCAAAACATTTTTCCTGCAATTGGATTCGTGACATTACCGGACCATATTCTTTTAAAATCGCAGCCATTGCCCATTCTGTAGATGACCTATCGAGAACATTTTCCCAATTAAGAGATGAATCAGCAATAACAGTACTTCCTTCTATTTGACACCATGGGAGCGTTTTACAAAAATTCAGTAATACTTGTCGTGGAGGTGCAAAACCTTCCATTCGATGATATCTAGCAACTCCTTTTCGCAATTCTGATATGTCAATCTTTGAAGAAATTGAACAAATTTTCTTTATTAAATTTCTTAAGCGATTTCTTCTAGGTCTGATATTGAACCAAAACCATTCTTTTGAATCATCTAACCAATTAACATCACTTATTAAAGAAATAACTCCAATTATGAAATTAGGATCTATTTTCTGTTTTATTTCCTCATTTATTTGAGCACATACATTTGAGACTGTTGCAACACCCAAATGTTGTATGACTTTTTTAGAATGCAAATAAATTTTTTTTGGTAATTTGTTAAGACTTGATTCAAGCACAAAACGTTTATTTTGAAAATTAATAATAGAAAATGGGACAGCCATACCGGTTAGTTTCCCGCATGATATTAAGCCATCCAAATGAAAAGGACTTTTTGATATCCCTTTTTCAAATAACTTATAGCCAACATTCTCAGCTAAATTTGGAATATCATCAGCAACTATTTGCAATGACGAATTAAATATAGGCAAACAGTAAATTATCTTTTTTTTATTTATTTTAAACCTTCTTTCAAACTTAGCAATAATTTGCCGAACACGTTCTCTAGTTAAAAAAAATTCTTCTCCGATTTGATCTAGAGTCCGTTTTCCTCTTCCGTCCCATCCATAAAATGTCATCACAATTTTTTTGTTACGGTCGGTTTTTACTAAACTGCAAAAAATATAAAAAAATTCATCTTCTAAATATTTTATATTTTTATTAAGTGAACGCCTATATTTTATGGCCAATTGTCTGTTTTCTTTTTTAATTTTCTCTCTATATTTAAGAGATAAAATTTCTTTCTTTTCAGGAGTCCAACCCCGTATCTTCATCCCCAAAGAAAGACCTAAACCAGACAAGCTGTGTTTCAGCTCTCTGAGCGACTTCTCCCCAAAATTAGGTATCTTTAATAATTCATGCTCTTTCAATTGAACGAGGTCACCTACATACTTTATTTTCATTTGTTGAAGGCAATCAGCTGGTCTTACTGAAAGATCAAGATCCTTAACAGGAATAAAAAGATGGGGGATTTTTTCTTTTAGAGCTTCTTTAGCTCTAAGTTTTGAAATATCTTCAGGTTTATAATAAATAATTTTCCCTTCACCATCATATAACCAACCCCGTCTCTTCATCATCTTCATCCCCAAAGAAAGACCTAAACCAGACAAGCTGTGTTTCAGCTCTCTGAGCGACTTCTCCCCAAAATTAGGTATCTTTAATAATTCATGCTCTTTCAATTGAACGAGGTCACCTACATACTTTATTTTCATTTGTTGAAGGCAATTTGACGATCGTGGTGATAAATTAAGTTTACCAATTTTCAGAAATTTATTATTGATTATTTTATCAGGAAAATTATTTTTTATTACCGATTTCATTTAATGAAAAAAATTTGAATTATTTTACTGAAAACAAATGAGCAGCTTTACGAGCAATACGGTTAATGCTATCTCTAATAGCGACTATCGGATCCGATGTATCAATATATTCTTTCCTCTGATTTAATTCATGCGCTAAAGCTATACAATACTCAGAAAAAGCCACCTCATAAGAAAGTCGTTGAAAAATAGGATCTTCAATCGAGTTAGAACCCCTTGCTGCAACAAGTTGAGGATGTTCTATATTTATATATATTGTGCGGTCTTCGCTAACATATAATGCCCTATGTGAATCTTGACCCATTGGTTTGAATATAACATTAAATCCACCTTGTGAACGAGAACTACCACCCTTACCACCCACTGCCTTTCCTAGTTTGTCAGCATCTGAAGCAGCTGGAGAAACCTTTGGGAAAAGAGTTCGAGGATCATTTCCACCAGTTCTCATTCCTCCTTTAGAGCCAAAATCGCCTGCTGGAGAAACTATTTCTGCTGGTTCTTGAGACCCAAAAATAAGATCATCATCCTCTATACCACCTTCTACTTTATCAGAACCTGTATCAAAGCCTTTTCTTCCTTTGGCTTTGGCCTTAATTAATCGCAAACGAAAATCCTGAAAATCATCATTTATAATATCTGCGATAGATTCCGCTTGCTTAGCAAGTTTTTTTGACTCTTCACTTGTCTTTCGCTTTTTTTCCTCCTTTACTAATTCCCTCCGAACTAAATCAATTTTTTGACCAATAAAGGTATAAATGGCCTGGACTAATTCATTACTAGGGCTTAAACGCATTGAACGGCTTAAATCAAATGGTGGGATTGGCGAATCATCTTCATCAAGTTTCGGCACATCGATTTCTCCGAAAATATATTGAGACATCTCTCGTCCATCGTTTCCAGCTAAAGTAGTTTCATGCCAGATACCATTAGAATAGATTGATACACCACAATCCTCTTGAGGAAGTGGTTCTCCACCTATTTTTATTACTAACTCTACATCCCCTATAATATTTCTAAGATTACTTTCCGGATGAAATTTTTTAATATCAATAGCAACAGGCTCAGAAATCTCACATTCAGAATTATTCACGAATACCGTAGCATTTCGCCATTTAGCGAGATGGTGCTGTATAAATTTGATAACATCTGTTTGTCGCATAGATTTTAAATGTATATTTTCTATTTCAATAACAGTACCATTATCTTCATTGGTTAATACTTCCTTCTCAATAACTTTAACAGGAATCGGATCGTCTGAATTCATTTTATTAATTTCAGAACGATTCAGTTCAACTTTGGATCTTCTTCCATTGCGAACAGTATTAACTCTCAAAATATCAGCGATTCCAAAGGCCGCAGATTTGCCGGTTCCGAACATTCCACGTACATGACGACCCTTCTTTCGATCTATGTTTTCTCCATGCATTATAAAAAAATTTTTCAAACCATCCCAATCCATTCCACGTCCGTTATCTGTAACAGAAATACGATTATTCCGACTATCTATAGTCACCCTAACTACTGGAATAGTTCTTTCATCAACATATTCAAGTCCATTTGAAACATACTCCCAAATTACTAATTTCTCATGCTTGAATAATGCTGCATTTTGAAGAAGATCCCTAGGAACATGGGATTTCACAAGTAATTGATCTTCAATCTTTTCATTATCTGTCATTTTTTCTCACCATTTCGGCTAATATTTGAATAACAGCACTTAAATCCGGATCATCATTAAAAGTTGTAATGATTCGTTCAATTTTTTGACGTCGAATTTCACCTTTGACATAGTCATCTATCCTAAAAAAAGCTTCCGCTTCTGTAATTGTAATTGAATCAGTATTATTATCACTTATTTTTTCATAAGCTTTTGTTGAAAGCATTCTTATTTTCTCACGATTATAATAAGCCACTTCCTTTTTATTTATTGGGGGCCTTGATATATTGACATTTTCAAGATCGTTGATTCTCTTTTTTGAAAAATTCAATCCTGCTTCAGTTAAACGCCATCCATCTTTATGCGACCCTAAAATGTAGCCACCTTTCTTTTGTCTTTTAGCATCCGACAGGCTTTTTCTGATTTTCTCAATGTTAATTTGGTCAGGATATTTAAGCCAAGTAAAACGACCAGAGGCTAATTCATCAGATTTAACTGCAATATCTTCGGTGTAGATAAAATTAGTCTTTCCACCTAGCAAATAAACAGCTAATGTTACTATTTCTATATTTGAAAATGATTTTTTCATTTTTTGTTTTTTTAAATTATCCTTTCCATATAATTGAAAATTATTTTAATGAAAAATAATTTTTGCTTTTCTCGGGATTTGAAAATAACACGCGAACAGATTTTAATTTCTCATTAATTTCTTTAAATATTTTTTTCACATCTTCCTCACTGTAATTATAATTTCTTTTATTAGAACATTTCCCTATGCTCTCAATATCATTCAAGATTTTATTTACCCTACGTTCTGCTATTCTAATAAATCTTTGTCGTTTTAGATTTTCACTTTTATTTAATTCCAAAATAATCCTCAATTAAAATATATTAAAAATATAATAGCATAAAATAGAATATATATCAAGTAATATTTCTATATCTTATAATTTTTTTAAAATATATAGACGACAATATATATAATATTCTTTAAACTAATGTGAAAATGGGGTCAAGTCTGCCCTTGACCCATGTTGTTTAATTGGTCATTTTGAGGGGTCAGATCTGCTTTTGACTCATGTTAGCGTATGAGGAAATATTGATA
>CAZSOM010000125.1:0-5329 GCA_964608295.1 uncultured Candidatus Cloacimonadota bacterium | reverse complement strand
ATATTAATTCCATTTTTAATAATATCAGCAGTTGTGTATTCCATTAAATTTGTATTGCAGATAAATTCCGTAATTTCAAGTTTAGATGCAGTCTGCAACATCTCCAACATTTCAATTATTCCATTTGGATCAGATGTAAATGGACGTTTTGTATTTATGACCAAGTGCATTTCATAACCACGTTTATTGATGTTTTCAATATATCTGGCAAGAGCTCGGCATCCTGCTGGATCTCCTCCAACATCAAGGATAACAGTGCTATCAAAATTCTGTACTGCTCCCATGATTCTGGGAGAGAGCATAGGAAGATCGGCATATTGAAATTCACCTTCCGGAGCTATAACGATAATTCCATCTTCAGCAAATTTATCTCTAACGTCTCTACTGCGAAAATAGGGATTAACTACGTCAAGATCAACTAAAGTAACAGTTTCTCCCAGTAGTGAAATCTCTTTAGCTAGATTTATCGAGTATTCGCTCTTTCCACTACCATAAGCACCAATCACAATTATAAGTTTATTGTTCATATTACCTCAATTTTAAATTAATTTCTGCAAAATTTAAATAACACAATTAATTGTCAAAAAATCTTTTTGACAAGATACAAGAGAAATGAAACGGAGTTATAAAAAGAAATTATAAGAATTGAGTTTATTTTTGGAGTTTAATTTGAAAAAAATTATTTTGTTTGTGTTGCTTGTATTATTAGTGAGTTATCTTTGCGCAGAAGACTACCTAGATATTAATTTTTTTATTGAACCACGTTTTGAACATGAACAAATAAATATGGTTAACTTCCTTGTCAAAAACATCAAGAATGACTCAATACGACAGGTAAATGCATTTGCAGGCAGGATCTTGGCAGAACCTCAATCAGATAGTCTGGTAGTGGAGTTTATCAATGCTTTAGAGCCTGAGATTGTTTCTCCTGTCGATTTTCTATTTAATAACAACGCTTTTGAAAGTGATTTGCTTATTTCCAACATAGAAAGCGATTTTATTCCAATAATCAAAAATAAAATAATTAAATGCGATTCTTTTAAAGTAGGAATTTTTGCAATTTATACACCGGATTTCACAGTTAAAAACAAAATTGCGTCACATGCAAAATTCGATACAAAAATATTTGAGATTGCAAAAAAACAGACAAAATACTTATCCAAGAAAACAGATTTTGTCGTCATGCTTTCCAATGTTTCGAAGTATATTGATAGCGACATTGTAAAAGGATTAGATGTAGATGCAGTTGTTAGCTTCGATTATCAGAAGAAAAAAAATGAACTTTTTTCTAACAGAGTTACTAATTTCTATAGTATCTTAACAAAATACGGAAATTATGGGAAATTACGTTTAAAATATCATAAAGGTAAAGTTTGTGGAAGTTGGGAAGAGCTTAAATTTGAGGGCTTGAATTAACCAAGATGGCTTAATATGCAAAAAGCAATTGAAGAATTTGTTAAGACTTTAATTTCAAGAGGACTTTCAAAGCATACAATAACTGCTTACAAAAGAGATCTTCTGCAATTTCAAGAATTTTTAATTAAATATTTTGAAGATGGAATTGTTAAATTGGATCAGATCACACGTCTTTATCTACGTGATTTTTTGAGACATTTAAGTTTAAATGACAGAAATAATCGCACACTTGCCCGTAAAGCTACAACTTTGAAAACTTTCTTTCAATTCTGTGAAAAGAACGAATATCTTACAAAAAATCCAGCTTCAAATCTTCATATCCCCAAATTTGAAAAGATGCTGCCGAAATGCTTTTCTGAGAAAGAGATGGATGAATTGCTAAACATTCCAGATTTATCCAATAAATTCGGAATTAGAAATCGCGCAATCTTGGAATTAATTTATTCCAGTGGTCTGAGAATTAGTGAAATAGCAGATTGTAAAATTGAGCAGATTGACCTAATTGAGAAACAAATTCGGATAATCGGTAAAGGTAATAAAGAGAGGATCGTGCCTGTAAGCAGTAAAGCTAAAATTGCTATCAGGAATTATGAAAAAATTCGGATTCAGTTTGAATCAAGATTTAGTGATGACAGTTTATTCTTGTCGAAAAGCGGAAGACCACTTTCTCCAAATGAGATAAGGGAGATATTGTCTCGTTACTTGAACCTGGTTGCAAAGACTCAAGGTTATTCACCTCATACAATCCGTCATTCTTTCGCAACTCATTTATTATCCCGTGGCGCAGATCTGAGAGCAGTACAGGAAATGCTAGGACACAACAATTTGTCTACAACAGAGATTTATACGCATCTGACGTTAAATGATTTAAAAAAAGTGTATGAACAAGCACATCCAAGAAGTGAAAAGGAAGATTAAAAAAAAGCCTTCAAGTACAAATGATCCTGAAGGCTTCTCTAAATATGTTCTTATTATTTTATAATTTCGATTGATTCAATAATAATATCTTCAACAGGCCAATCTGGCATGCTTGTTTTTGGATTAACTTGAGTAGGAACAATTTTGATTGCATCAACTACATCCATTCCTTTTGTAACTTTTCCAAATACACAATAGCCCCAACCACGTTTCTCGTCAGTATGATCAAGGAAATTATTATCTTTCACATTAATGAAGAACTGAGATGATGCAGAATGTGGATTATTGGTTCGAGCCATTGCAATAGTACCGATCTCATTTGAAAGCATGTTATTTGCTTCATTTTGGATTGGCTCATAAGCATCAGTTTTATGTTCACCATCAACTGTGAAACCACCACCCTGGATCATGAAATTGTTAATCACTCTGTGAAATACAGTTCCATTAAAAAATCCATCATTTGCATATTTTACAAAGTTAGCTACAGTTAGGGGAGCTTTATCTGAATATAGTTCTAATTCAATTACTCCTTTGTTTGTAACTATTTTTACATTCACATTATTATCTGCCTTAAGGTTGTTCATCGTACACGCTCCTATTACAATTATTGTCATCAATACTAACAGCTTCTTTACCATTTTGTTTATTCTCCTTTTTTATATTTGTGTAAATTAATCTTTCCATCTTTCATTATTAAATAAGAATTATTATTGATCCAATCACCAGCATTAGCGTAAATTCCATTTTCCAACTTTTCTATTTTAGGAATATGTGAGTGTCCCATGATAACCATATCTACGTCATTTAGTTTTTTTCTGGCAAATTGGATTAAACCTTGTTCACGCTTATTCATTCTGTTATCTACTTTCTGCATCTTCCGGCTGGATCTACTCATATTTTTTCCAATGTTCAACGCAAGATCAGGATGAAGATTGCCGAAGATCCACATGATGAATTTATTACGGATCATTCTTCGGAAAATCTGGTAACGCAGATCATTCGAAGTGTATCTGTCACCATGAGTAATAAAAGTGTTTACTCCATCAATTGTCTCATTGAAAAAATCACTGTAAACTTCAATTCCTAGAGTTCCAGTTAGGAAACCTCTGAACCAGAAATCATGATTTCCTGCAATAAATACAATTCTTACACCACTTTCTCTCAATTGATTTAATTTTATTAATATTGGGAAATATTCTCTAATAATGAATTTCTTCCAAACAAACCAAAGGTCAAAAATATCTCCATTTAATATCAATAGATCAGCATCATCTTTGATGCTTTCTAGAAAACTTAATACTCTTTTTTTACGTTTTTTTTCTTCGTCATTTTCAACAAATTTCAAATGGAAATCGGATGCTATATAAACTTTCATATTAATTTTCTCTAGTTCGCCATAATATAATAAAACAGGTTAGCACCAAACTGAAATGCCTGCTCTTTGATATATTCAGGATCATCGTGAGCATTACTCCAACCATCAGTGATGTTAGATTCGTAAGTATAAAGCACCATCAGAGTTCCTTCTTCATTAAAGATTCCGAAAGCTTGTGGTCTCTCATCATCGTGCTTATGAATTTTGGGAAGTCCATTTGGAAAATCAAAATAGCAATGAAATAACTCATGGCTAGCTGGCAATTCCACAAGATCTTTTTCCGGGAAGATTTTCTTGATCTCACGCTGGAACGATTTATTCAAGCCATAATCATCATCAACATAAAAAAAACCACCACGTTCCAGATAGGTTCTGATATTTCCAGCTTCCTTATTATTAAAGTTAACGGTACCGTGACCGGTCATATATATAAAAGGATAATCAAAAAGTTTAGGATCTTCCGGGCTGACAATTGCCTGGATTACTGAGAATTTCGTATTTAAAGTTTTATTCAAATATTCAACAATATTAGGAATCGTATCCTGGTCATTATACCAGTCTCCACCGCCTTTATAATGCAGTCGTGCAAGTTGATGCTCATTTTCAAGAGCATTCAAAAAATTGAAAGCCAATATGATAATTACCAATAATATTTTTTTCATAATTAATTACGAATGAGATAAATTTTGGCATAAGAAATTGTGCAAGAAAAAAAATCTGGACACAATAATTTGCGACTTTCAGATGTCATTGTTGATAAGTTATCAGCAATAGAATTCGGTAGATCAAAATATTTATGCTGATCTGCAGTTGGAGATGAAATGGAACTCTATAAAAGATTAAATAATTGTGATGGATTCTTTCTTATTGCAGGACCGTGTGTTGTGGAAGATGAAAACCTTATGATGAAGGTTGCAAAAGACTTGATAGAGATTACCAGTAAAAGAGAAATTTTACTGGTTTTCAAATCTTCTTTCAAGAAGGCTAATAGAACTTCAATCGATTCTCCGACAGGTCCGGGAATCGGTAAAGGACTTGAAATATTAGCTAAAATTAAAGATGAGTTTAATGTACCAATTATTACAGATGTTCATGAAATAAGTGATGTCAAAATGGCAGCTGAAGTTGCTGATATCATTCAGATTCCGGCATTCCTGTCACGTCAGTCAGATTTAATTTTTGCTGCTGCAGAAACTGGAAAGATTGTAAATATCAAGAAGGGACAATTTATGGCTCCTGAAGATATGAAGAAAGCAGCCGATAAGATTCTGAAAGCGGATAATAATAAAATTCTTCTAACTGAACGAGGAACTAGTTTCGGTTATCATAATCTAGTTGTTGATTTTAGAAGTTTTGCAATAATGAAAGAATTTAGTTATCCTATTATTTACGATGTAACACATAGTCTGCAAAAACCTTCTCAGAATAATACATCAGGTGGAACTCCACAGTATGCAAAGATGATGGCAAAAGCAGCATTGGCAACGGGAATGGTTGATGGACTTTTTATAGAAACTCATCCAAATCCTGCTGAAGCACTAAGTGATTCAAGTTCTATGTTGCCAATGGATCAACTTCCTGAATTATTGGATGAGTGCTTGAAAATAAAAGGAAAATGAG
>CAZSOM010000124.1:0-5374 GCA_964608295.1 uncultured Candidatus Cloacimonadota bacterium | reverse complement strand
TCTTTTGTTTATCCAGATCAATTCCATAACATAAAGTTGAAGAAATATCCTTCTCTTTCTGGATCATCAGTTCAATATCACATACTGGGGCAGCACCGATCACTTTTTTATTGGTAGAAACTTCATCGATCAATTCTGCATAATTGGAAATTGGAGTATAATTTTCTTTATGAATTTTTATCTCTGCTTTTGAGCCGATAACTCTATTCCGCATATCAGCATCAAATCCATTCATAACTGAAGATACAACTAATAGTGAGAATACACCAATTACAATTCCTAATAGTGAAAGCATATTAGAAAAAGTGAAAAAGAACTTCTTTTTCCCCCTAAGATATCTTAATGCCAATACAATATGAAACATTATCTCTCCAGTTAATTACTATAACATAGAAAAAATGTTCTCCCAATCTTGGCAAGGAGATTGTTAGCATTGATCCGGATTGTGAATATTAAATAACTTGCGTAAAATATTGATATTGCAAAGCTTGCTTCTGTTGATCTTAAGAGTTAACCTGTATTTATAAAAATGAATTTTGGGAGGTAAAAATGGAAGATGAGAAAAACGTTGTTGTCTCAAAAAACTATTTCTTAATTATTCTTCGCTGGATCACACGGATCTGGAGTTATCTTGTTGTTGCATTCATTTTACTTTTTGTCGGAGCTCAAATTTTAGGAAGCGGAATTAATGCTGATTCGTTTAGTTTAATAGAAGGAATTGCTTCTACTTTCTTTCCAATCGGATTAACTTTGGGATTAATAGTTGCCTGGTGGAAGGAAGGACTGGGTGGAACAATTGCCACAGTTAGCATAATTGCTTTTCATCTAATTATGTTTTTTGGTAATGGAAATCCTGAATTCGTAATTTTCTTTGAACTATTAGCTGTTCCAGGACCTTTATTTATTATCTGCTGCTTATTATCAAGAAAGAACAAGAATAATTAAAAAAGCCTGCCGAAATTTCAGCAGGCTTTGGCATAAAAGAATTTATAATTTATTCTTCCGGCTTCATCTGCGGGAAGAAAATTACCTCTTTGATAGAAGTATTATTTGTAAACAACATTACCAATCTATCAATTCCAATACCCAATCCACCTGTTGGTGGCATTCCATATTCCAAGGCTTCCAGGAAATCTTCATCAACTACATTGGCTTCAGTATCTCCCATCTCCCGCAATTTACTTTGAGCTTCCAGTCTTTCCCGCTGATCAACCGGATCATTCAACTCGGTAAACGCATTTCCATACTCATTTCCATTTATGAAAAGTTCAAAACGTTCTGTCAGGTTAGGATGTCCGGGTTTAACTTTTGCCAATGGTGAAACTTCTTTTGGGAAATCAGTTACGAATGTGGGTTGAACTAAATTTGGTTCAACAAATCTTTCAAAAAGTGCTTCGATAAGTTTACCCGGTCCGGCAGTTATCTCCACTTCAATTCCTTGCTCTTCACAGAATTTTTTTATTTTGGCAAAATCAAAATCAGAAGCATCAAAACCACTTTCCTTTTTCACAAGATCGATCATGGAAGCTCTTTTCCACGGTTTTTTAAAAGAAATTTCCGTATCACCAAACTGAACTGTTTCCGCTCCAAATACTTTATTTGCAACATGAAT
Organism: uncultured Candidatus Cloacimonadota bacterium; assembly: GCA_964608295.1. Classification (GTDB taxonomy): domain Bacteria; phylum Cloacimonadota; class Cloacimonadia; order Cloacimonadales; family TCS61; genus Tenebribacter. The sequence continues at coordinate 3,762 of CAZSOM010000124.1, read as the reverse complement.
AACCATGTCTTCCGTAAGGCTCATCATATCATTGTAATCCGCATAAGCCTGGTAAAGTTCCAACATTGTGAATTCAGGGTTATGAGTTCTATCCATTCCTTCATTTCGGAAGTTTTTTCCGATCTCAAAAACACGTTCAATCCCACCAACAATCAACCTTTTATGATAAAGCTCCAAGGCAATTCGCATATAGAGATCAATATTTAAAGTATTGTGATGCGTTGTGAAAGGTCGTGCATTTGCACCACCATACAAGGACTGTAAAATGGGTGTTTCCACTTCCATAAAATCTCTGTCATCAAGGAAACTTCTGATCTCTTTGATCATCATGGCACGAATTTCAAAGTTCTTTTTCACTTCCGGATTTAAAAGCAGATCAAGATAGCGTTTACGATAACGAAGCTCTATATCAGTGAATTCATCAAAACGCTGTTTCTTGCCATCAATTATTTTCTCTTTCACGGTTGGAAGTGGAAGCAAGCTCTTTCCTAAAACGGTAACTACATGTGCACGAATGGAAAATTCTCCACGCTGCGTAACAAAACAAACACCCGTAATTTGAACAAAATCTCCCAGATCAAGCAGTTTGAAAACTTCATAATTTTCTTCACCAATTTGCTCTTTCTTTACGAAGATCTGTATATTCCCGCTATCATCTGCAATATTGCCAAAACCAACTTTTCCCTGACGGCGCATAGCCTTCAATCTACCCGTTATAGTTACTAATTTTTCCGAAGAAATGTAATCATCTTTATTATTTATTAAAACATTTATTTTATGAGTACGAGCACTACGTGTTGGATACGGATCTACACCCAATTCTTTTAGCTTTTCCAACTTTTGTCTTTTAACAGCAAGTAGCTGATTTAAGTTTTCCATTTTCTCTCCAAAATTCTGTTTGTTTCTTTTAACTAATTAACTATTCCTAAAAAAATTATCTGATGTAAATGTCAAGTTGCATTAATTTTATACTTCTCTTATTGTATTGCAGATATATATCAATAATCCATAATTAGTTTTTATCATTTTTTTCTAATATATTTTATAAACATCAATCTTTTTTTAGTATTTGACAACTTAGTTTATCAACAATTACATTGATGCATAAAAGATTTTCTAAGTTAAGTAAATAAAAAAGGAGGACGTACAGAATGAAAAGATTTACAATAATTCTCACATTTCTATGTCTCATTACTTTTACAAGTGCAGGAACGCTCTTTGTAGGATTAGAAGGCTCTGCTCCTCCCACATTTTCTTCAGACATGAGTGGATTCCCCAATGTAACTTGGGCTCCTCAATACTCTTTTGATGTAAGCGGAGCTGCTGCCACTCCAGAAGGAATGCTGTATATCGTAGAAGGTGCATTCACAACTCACCTTTATGAAGCAACATTAAGTTCTTATCCACAGCAGATCTGTACAATAAGTGAAGATATGAGCAGCCTTGCATATGGTAGAGATACACTTTGGGGATTCTCTAATTATGCTGATCCGAAAGGAATCTACAGTATAGACACAACTACCGGAGCAGCCACTTTAGCTTTAGATGTTTATACTGGTTTTGGGTTCAGGTTTTTTGCACTTGATTATAACCCACTTGATGATCTATTTTATGGATATACCGAATATGGAGCTTCCGGACTCTATTCAATTAATATTGATACAGGTGAGATGATTCAGCTCGCTGGTTCAATTCCTGCCAGTAACGGACAGGGACGCGGAATGGCTGTTGGCAATAACACAGTTTATCTAACAGCAACACGCGGAGATGATGGAATTCCTTATTTTGCTTATGATATTTCTCAAGGTACTGGTGGAACGTGGGTAGAATTTCCTAATCCTTATCCTGCTTACCATTCTACTGGTGGCGCAGCTTTTATCCCAGACCCGATAACAACAATTGAACTAAGTGGTCACGTTGTAGGTAGTAACCAACCTGAGATTGGATTAGAAAACTGTGATGTTACACTTACAGGAGACGAAATCTACCAGATGCTAACAGATGATAATGGAGATTTTGTATTCCCAGAAGTTGAACAGTATGATGATTACATTATTGAAATTACTTTAGAAGGTTATGAGATATATACAGAAACAGTAGCTGTTGGTAATCAGAATTTAAATTTAGAAACTATAACTTTGAATGAAACTGCAATACCAGCAAGTAATGTTATTGCTGTTGTAAATGATGAAAATACAGAAGTTACATTAACCTGGGATTCATCTGCTACAAGAGAATTTGAAATTTATGATATTTTACGTTTCACAGAAGATAATAACCAAAATCCGTCACTATGGGAATTGCTTACTTCTATAACTGAAACAATTTATACAGATACTGAATGGGAACAACTTGAACCTGAGATGTACCAATATGCTGTTGTTGCACAATATACAAACGGAATTGTAGCTGAAGCTGCAATTTCTAATGTGGTAGAAAAACTTGCTGTTGGAACTTATTTGGAACTACCGGAAACTTTCATGAATCTTAATAATTATCCTAATCCATTTAATCCTACAACTACTATCTCATTTAGTTTAACCACAGAGTACACAAAGAACACCGAGATTTCAATTTATAATCTAAAAGGACAAAACGTTAAAACTTTAACTGTCACCCAGAACGGAAACGAAGGGTCAGTTATTTGGAATGGAACTGATTTCAATGATCAACCAATTAGCTCCGGGATCTATTTGTATAAACTCATAATGAATGGAGAAGCTGTAGCAACTAATAAATGCCTGCTTTTAAAGTAAGTATATAATGATAAAACAGCTCATTCTGAGAAATCGGTTTGAGCTGTTTTTGTCTATTCTTCCTATGGAGAATAACGTGCAAGATTTATCAGCCCATAGCTGATTCGTCAGAGAAACGTAACTTTACATTTTTTTACTTACTTCGCACTCAGATACTCAGGCACTTTTTTTCCACTATCTTTTTCTCTTATAAGTATTAATTTTTATTTTTTCAAGTTGACAGTATTCTATATAATTTAATTTTTTATTTGGAGTAACAATGAAAAGAAAACTTAGAATTTATCACAATTTAACAAATCATATTTATTTAGAAATTAATCGAATCTGTAAAAAAATAAGAGGAGGTAAATCATGAGCGAAAAGAAAAAAACTTTAACAACAGCTGCAGGAATACCAGTTCCCGATAATCAAACTTCTATGACGGCTGGAAAGCGTGGTCCTGTCTTGCTGCAAGACCATTATCTTCAAGAAAAACTGGCTCATTTCAACAGGGAAAGAATTCCGGAAAGAGTAGTCCATGCCAAAGCTGCCGGAGCACATGGAACTTTCACAGTCACCAAAGATATCACTAAATATACAAAAGCTAAGATTTTTTCTGAAGTAGGGAAAAAAACGGAAATGTTTGGTCGATTCTCTACAGTTGCCGGAGAAAAAGGTTCTGCTGATACAGTTCGCGATGTGAGAGGATTTGCCCTCAAGTTTTATACGGAAGAAGGTAATTGGGATCTGGTTGGGAATAATACACCTGTCTTCTTTATTCGCGATGCCATCAAATTTCCAGATTTTATTCATACCCAAAAGCGAGATCCTCAAACAAACTGCAAATCTGATCTTATGCAATGGGATTTCTGGTCACAAGTACCGGAAGCTCTGCATCAGATAACTGTACTTTTCTCAGAGCGTGGTATACCAAAAGGAATTCCTTTTATGAATGGTTACGGATGTCATACATTCAGTTTCATTAATGCTGATGATGAAAGATTCTGGGTAAAATTTCATTTTAAAA
>CAZSOM010000123.1:0-5455 GCA_964608295.1 uncultured Candidatus Cloacimonadota bacterium | reverse complement strand
AAATTCAGCTTATCAAAATGATATAGTTTAGATTCTTTCGCATTTTTGAATATATAAAATTGTAGCTTCTCATTGACACAATATTAAATAATTATAAATTTTGAATAGATTTATTGATAATGGAAATTTGAAGTATTTTCAGGGAGAAAGTATGAAAAAAATATCTATCATTTCAATAATAGTTGCTATTTTTTCATTTGTAATTGCTACTCCTGAAATCGTTCCTAATTGTAATTATTCTCAACCCAATTCATCCGATGAAATGTGGGATGTACTTTTTACATTCGAGACTTCAGCAGCATCGATGCCTGGAACCGAAACCGATGGTGTGAACATTTATACAACAACTTGGAATGCAGATATCTTCTCACGTTACGAAATGGATGGAACCTATCTCGAAGATTTTTCAATTCCGGGAGTTTCTAATATCCGTGATCTGACTTATGATGATGAATATTTCTACGGTAGTCCGGCTTCTATGACGATCTATATAATGGATTTGACAAATGAGGTTTTAGTTGATTCGATTTCAGTAATCTGTGGCGGTATATCAGGAGTACGTCACATTGCTTTTGATCCTACTTTGGATGGTGGAAACGGAGGATTCTGGATTGGTAATTATAATGAACTTGGTGCGATAGACAGGCAAGGTAATCAGATTTTTTCTAATATTTCTTACATAGCTGAATCATGCTACGGAAGTGCTTATGATCCATGGTCTACAATTGACTCACCCTGTTTATGGTTGATGATGCAGACCGGCTATGGTGCAGAAATCTATCAATTCAATATAGCTTCGCAAACATTAACCGGTATTGTACATGATGCTTCGGATCTACCCGGATTTCAAGGTGGAGCTATCGGAGGAGGATTAGCTTCGTATATAAATGGAGCTGGTTATTTTGTTCTTCTGGTAAATATTCAACAAGAACCAAACTTGGTAGGTAGTTATGAAATGGCAGCTACATGTGATCCGCAAGCTCCGGGACCTCCAACTGACTTTACTATTACTTCACATCCCAGCGGAGCTTTGGAAGCTCAACTTGACTGGATAAATCCAAGTGTTAATGCTATAGGTGAACCATTGACTGAATTAGATGAAATTCGTGTTTATCGAAATGATTTACTTATTTATACTGATACTATGCCTGTAATTGGTGAACTGAATACATATACAGATTATGTTCCCTACAATAGTATTATTAGTTATCTAATAGTTTGTGGCAATATTTTTGGCATGGGTATTCCGGTTGAAGCATTTGAATGGATAGGAGAAGATGTTCCGGCTGCGGTAATAGATTTGGTTGTATATGGTATTCCACCTAATTTTACAGGGATTCTGAATTGGGCCAATCCAATTACTGGGCTGCATGGTGGAGCTTTTAATGAACCAATACTTGGATATCACATCGAAAGAAATGATGGATGTTTTTTTGAAGTTACGGGCATACATACTCAATACATCGATGATACAATTACTGGAGCAGGTTATTATAGTTATTCTGTTCAACCTTATAATTCTGTTGGGGATGGAGGAATTGCTGAAACTGCAATGTGGCCCTGGCCTGAAATGCTAATTTATGAGGAATTCGGAAGTGGAGTTTTTCCACCTGATGGTTGGTCGGGTGAAGGTGATAATTGGCAGCTAAGCAATACATGCTATGCAGGTTGGGAAATACCGGAAGCTGACTTCAATTGGAGTCCAAGTACGGTAGGAACTCAGAGATTGATTTCTCACTCAATTGATACTTCGGGTATGAGTTTTCTATATTTGGAATTCTCGCATTTTATAAATCCATATTCTGAGCCTGATTATGAACTCAGAATTCAAACAACGAGTGATGGACAAAACTGGCACACAGCGTTTGAAATTGAATTTGTTCCAGATTTATCAATTCAAGAGGATGTAATCATCAATACGATAGATGTTGGTTCAGAGAATTTCCAAGTAGCCTGGGTTTTCGATGGAGATTCATCCACAATAAACGATTGGTATCTTGATGATATACTTTTAACTGAATATTACCTGGGTGTAACAGGTTCTGAAGAAGGTTATGTAACACTTGTTGGTGGGAATGGAAATGTGGAAGATGTAGAAATTACTGTTGAGAATCTAACAGTCAATCCTAATGAAACAGGATATTATTTTATGATATTACCAATAGGATCACGAAACATAACAGCTTCTCTATTCAGCTATGATCCGGTCACAATAGAAGATGTTCTGATAGAAACTGGAACAACAACTTCAGGAATAGATTTTTATTTGAATTATGTAGGATCAGAAGTAATTAACAATCCGACACAAATTACTGGTATCACTTCAATCTATCCCAATCCTTTCAACCCAACTACTACAATCAGTTTTAGCATTGATCAAAACAAAAAATACGAGCTTTCAATTTTTAATGTTAAAGGGCAGAAAGTGATAACATTTACCGATCACCACATCTCTCAATCACAAAATCACCAGATCACCTGGGATGGCTCAGATCAGACTGGTAAATTAGTATCTTCAGGAATTTATTTCTGCCGACTAAAAAGCGGGAAAGTGGTTGATACTAAGCGGATGTTACTACTTAAATAATGTTGAATAATTTGGTTGGATAATATTAATAAAGATTACAATGTATTCTAGTTGATTCTTTATCCTTTCAAAGCATAACACAATGCAGTTGTTAACTTTAATACATCCTCGTTTGTTCTTTCCAATAACGATGACAGTTTACGTGAAATTTCAAGCATAACTTTAAAACCAATTTTAGGATTCGATTTACAAATACTCATAAAATTATTATGGGTAATTGTATAAAATGTGCATTCCGTTTTAGTCCTGCAATTAGCAGTACCTTTTAGTAATCCAAGAAGCCCTATCTCTCCGAAAAATGCATGGTCGTCCGCACCAAGCTTGATGAATGTTTTATCAATTTTCTCCTGATCATCCATCATTGTCATTTTCTTGGAAATAACAACTTCACCCTTAAATAGAATATAGAGTTTATCACTTTCTTTATTCTCTTCGATCAAGTACTCATTCGCTTTATACTTTTCGGTTTTCAATTTAGAAGAAAATACTTTTAATTCCTGTGCTGTTAAATCTTTGAATAAATTCACATTTTTTATAAACGCAAGATCCATAAAATCTCCTACAATACAATTGCTTTATCTGTATCTTGAATCAAATAATCATTTTCAGGCTTAAGTTTGATGTGGCTAGCTGCTTGATCTGTCTTGAATTTTTTCCCTGATAATTCAAACTGGCTTTTAATAAATTGATCAATAGATGAAGAATCATCAGAGATGATCTCTTCGATAGACACTTCAGGGAAAACAGAGACTATTCCTAAAATGATCAGATTTCGTTCCTCTCTGAGAAATTTTGAGAGTTCTTCAAACGATTTATTAATGAAGGTATTAGGTATTTGGATCTCCTTAAAACCTTTACCGTCAGTTGCTTTCAACACTTCCTGCACAAAATCCGGAATTGAGGGATTGATAGCTGAGTTTGCCAGAAGATTCCCACCAAGATTATCATAAATCACAACATTTGAGATCTTCTCTCTACGAATATTAGGAAGATATTTTTCATCTTGAAGTTGGATACTTATTTTACCTTTAAGCTTCATATAAGAAATATTATGTGAAGCAATAATTGTGCGTTCATCAGAAGGTGAAGAGTTTGCCTTACTTTTATCAAACAGAAGGATAATGTTTTTTGCTTCTTTAATATTTGCTTTCAGCAAGATTTCTTGATTAGTAAAATCTCCTTTTATAAATTTTAGTTGTAGATCAGGATAGTTATTTTGTAGTGAAGAAAAATCATCTTCGGTCAATTCGTTCACTAATACTGTGTTTGGGATCTCGGTAGGATCTAATTTACTAATGAAATCAAGAATTTTCTTAGCACTATTATTCCATCCGCAGATCAATATATGATTTTTATCTATTATTTTATTCAAACCTTTTCTCTCCTTTATCTTTTTATCAATAAAATTACTGGCAACAAATGCTGTGAATGTGGAAAATAAAGTGAAACCAAGAAAAATGAAAACAATACCAATAATCCTACCCCAAAATGTTTTTGGAACCAGATCACCATATCCAACTGTTGTGATCGTGACCAGTGACCACCAAATTGCATCAAAAAAATCTTTAATTACACTATCTGGATTGTTATACTCAACGGCCAATACTGCAATTGCACCAACAAGAATAACAAGACAAATCAAGATTATATTCTTCAGCAGCTGCAGAATATGTCTGTTCTTATTTAAATATCGATAAATTTTTCTTTTTAGTTTCACAAAGCCTCTAACTTCTTGATTAATACTAATTTCTTAAACTAACGTAAATATCACTAGTTTTTTTGCAAGTAATTTATTTGACATAGGATTTATGGATTTATTTATTAAGCAAATGAAAATTGAGAGGATAAATATGAAAGTAATAATAACAGAACGTGAAAAGTTAAAAGTAGTAGGAATGAAAATAAGTACCACCATGAAGGATAATTCCATTCCTCAACTATGGAATGATTTCATTGCGAGAATGGATGAACTTGCTGAGATAGCGGTTCCTGACTGTTCGCTGGGTGTTTGTTTAAATGAGATTAATGCAGATCTCGATGGATCAGATTTTTTTGATTATTTAGCTTGTAAGGTTGTTAGAGATGATAGTATTATACCTTCAGGAATGGAATTTCATGAAATTCCAGCTCAATTAGTAGCAGTTTTTACACATTTTGGCTCTTTGGATACGTTGAGTGAAACATATGATTATATCTACGACGAGTGGTTACCAGAAAGTGAATATAAAATAATAGATGCTGCTGAAGTTGAGTGGTATGATTCTCGTTTTAGATATGGAGAAAAAGATTCACAAATAGATATCCACATTCCGATTGCCAAGAAAGATGATGATGAAGATGTTGATGCTGAAGAGATGTTTTTTGTAAAAGAAAATTAATTAAAAAAAAGGATTTTAAGGAGAACAATATGATAATTATAGAAGTTAAGAAAAATATATTTGTGAATTTTGATAATGTTTTTAGAATGGATATCCTGCATATGGAGGATAAACCAGAAGTTTATTGGAGATTTTATACCAATGAAGAATCTTTCTGTTCAAGTAAAGAATTCTCTGATGAGTTAGAAGCTTATTCATGGCTATCTACCCAAATCGCTCGAGCACAGGGCTCAAATGAGATAATCCCTATATAAGCATAACTCATTTAATAATAATGAATTGACATTAAATATTATACGCATATCAAAATGATTCTAAAATAAAATTTGTTAAAAAACTTGACTAATATTAATATAAAAAGAAAAAAAGGCGTTGTGTAAAATAAATATGAATTTACACAAATAAATTTTAGGAGGTTTGCATGATTAGATTTTTCAAAAACAGAGTACCTCAAGGTACATCTGCCTAACAGGACACCAATCCTGTAAAA
>CAZSOM010000122.1:0-5458 GCA_964608295.1 uncultured Candidatus Cloacimonadota bacterium | reverse complement strand
AGTAATCATCAGATAAAACCAATTTGGGTCCCATATCAAGATCGTTACCTATCGATGTCAGGATACTTACAAGGCTTTCCTCGCCGTGGCCTTTGAAAAACACCTTCAGAACATCGGTAATAAGCGCAGTGTTGGGGAGAAAATCATGGTCGCCGATACTCAAGTTACTAATAGAGAGAACGGAATTTATCTTTTCATAAAAAGATCGCTTGTTGTCAGTAAGGCTGATAAAAAAAGGGGTTGAATCAAGGATCTCTTTCTCGCCATAATGAAAAACTATCACCTTTAAGCTCAGATCATTGACCCTGAAATAATCAATCCATAAGGGAAAAAGCGAATACCATTCCCCTTGAATTTTCACCGGCTCCATCAAAAGGATACAATCATTTTCCTTAAACTCACTGTAACCCGTGTCGCAATAAAATGAAAGCTCCCTGTCAAAGAGATACTTGAAATAGTTTTGAAAGGATATACTTATGTTATCATTTTTGCTCCCTAAGAAGATTGTTTTCATGCTACCTTTATCGCTCAAAACATTCACCTGATTTCTAATACCATTTGTCGATATTAAATTGACTGTTGTTCATTATGTTTACAATATCTTGGGGTATAGTAGATGCAGATTTAATTATATTACCTATGACTTTCTCGATTTCTTCGCACAATTCTGAAGATGACCAATCATGTTTCTTTGATAAATCTTCTGAAAATAATGCACAATTTTTGTTAGCTTGTACCCTTCCATAAATAGGCTGCATTGAGCTGCTCACGGAATTTAAGATTCCCTAATGTTCGTGGATGTTAGATCAGACACCCGCACAGTCGATGCGGAAGCATCTGCACTTTTTGAACAATAGGCTTTCTCCTCTCAATAAGAGGCTATAGAACGTGATTTTGGCTGTGAATAATATTGTTTTTACGACTTCCGACTCAGTAATAATCACATATCTCATGTAATCGGAATAAAAAAATATGCCATTAAAGACACTTTATTCACACCTCGTAATTCACATTATACAATCGGATGGAGGCCTTTATATCCAGCGGGACTGCAAATTAATTTGACATCAGTTCGGCCTGGATTTAAGATTCAGAGTTTCTCGCTTTAAGCGGGATTCAAGGCTAACCGTTTTGCACCTTTTCCCTTATCAATTGATTTCATTGGGTTGATACCACGAGAGTTCAACCTCTGAACCGTTTAGTGCTTTTTGTCCAAGCATTAATTAGTGTTAAGAATATGTCAAACTGCTTCAATTGACAAGCATGTCTTCTGTAATGTCTTGAATTTTATCATCATCTAAACGTTCAATTATTTTACTATACTTCGCTTTTAAGGAATTCATCTCTTCCTTATTTTCTTCACTTTCTAAAAGTTCAATTATTTTACCATGATTCTCTTTTAAGGATCTTTTCTCCTTATCCCACTTATCTTTAATTTTATCTAAATACTCTTGATATTTTTTATCTTCTTTATCATGTTTTAGTTTACTCAAACCTTGAATATCAATTGTAAGAGGGCACCAGAGTACGGTTAATTCATTTAATAAATTTAAATAGTGGTTTCCATAATAATAGTTCCAGACGCTATCGAAATTTGTTTTCTTAAGTTTTATGCAATCGTTGAAAGATGTAATTGCTTCTTTTTTGAAATAGGTTTCATTTCCATCGATGATATGCTCGTAAATCGCTCCTGTACCACCCTCAAAAAAAGCGACGTGAATATTATTTTCCGTAGATAATTGAATGTATACGTCACTATTTATTCCAAATTGATCATCTCCCCCTCCGTGTAATAACAACAAAACTTTGTTTTCACCATTAGCCAACGGTGATCTACATGCCGTAATTATATCATTGTCATTATATTTTTGGGTATAGCGTTGAATTTGGACTGCTTCAAAGCATTCGTTACTGTTAGTAAATCCAGTGAACGTATATGCTTTTGATGTATCTCCTTCTACTTCCATCGTAAAGCTACTCTTACAATCAATGAAATCATAATATTTCCAACTTTTTTTTTGTTCTCCACGCTCTACAGCCCATCCTACACTCCATTTCCATACTACAATCATCGTTTTGTCACCCATATTATCCTTAAATACCTCCCTTCATGAACCATAAATTATTTTTGAAAGATTATATTTCAAGTGAATATCATCTTTCAAATTTACACCTTGTTCAACAGCATCCAAGATTGATTCTATTGGCTTAAACATAGTGATCATTTTATATTTTTCATTAATGTATTCAATCCATTGTGAACGTCCTCTACCGGTGGTTATGATAACATAAAACTTTTCAGGAATCTCTTCTTTCCCAAAATTTAATTCATCTTCAAAGAATTCGTTAATCTGGACTTCTTTGAAACCTAAAGATTCGATATATGACAGGTGAATAATAAGAAAATTATATTGTTTATTTTTTATACTTTTTTTTATTTCTCCCCATTTATCTTTATCACTATTATTACGTACATCAAATTCTTTATATACTTCAAGATTTAATAGTTCTTTATACTTACCTTTGTTATTCGGATGAATTCTATCATTTACCCGGTTATCAATAATGCATACTTTAGTTGACAGCACTTCTATGCATTCTTCAGCAGTAAAATGATTTTTAATAGAATCCTGATTATCAATATTATGAAACTCCAAGTCATCGTTCTTAAATATTTTTTGTCTCATCCATCCATGACTGCGGAAATTAAGAATTTCTTCCTCAGGAATATCATGTGTTTCTCCTGAATGACGGAAGTATATTTTTTTACAATCAGTTGAATTTTCACCATCTTTACTACATTTATAATCATGTATCCTAACTTTTACTTTTGGATTAGGCGCACATTTCAAGAAACCGATATCTTCATTATCTATAAATTTTTTCAGCCAAGCCATATAAATATAATATTTTTCAAGATCGTGTAATTCATCAGTTCTTTTTATTTTTTCAATCAAAGCATCTATATTTTTCGAACTGTTTTTAATTACTCCCTTTGCCCAATCATTATTAGTCATAGTATTGATTTGATTTCTATCACACGTATACTCGGTTTCAATGGCCTCAATATCGCTTTTTGTCAAAACCCTAACAACACCTTGACTTCTTAATGCTAAAGAAAGCGACCCGTCTGTTTCTGAATCAAGATAAATAAATTTAAATCTACTTACATTTTCATCTTTCAAATCAGTTACCGATGAACAGGGGTAAATATAATCTCCTTTCCATACATGGAAATATTTTAGTATATTTGCATTACTATCATCTTTTTCAAATCCAATCCACCAGAGTTCTTGTGTATCGTTATGATAATATTTATCGATATTTTGTTGTAGATCTGGAACAACGCTAACAAATCGATTATTCATGAGCATGGCAGCGCAAATTTTATCCTGAGCATTGCCACCAAGTCTGGGTGATCCATTTGTATTTATGATAGGTTCGCGTGTTTGGTTTTGTAATGTTGCTAATATGGTGTCGATTTTGCTTTGATTGCGCTCATGATCAAGATATACGCCTATTTTAAACAACTTATGATTTTTATCTCCTATTGTCGGTATTGTAGGGCACATTAATTTAGCGGGAGATATTTTTACATTAAAATTTAACCCATTTTCTTTCATTATTTTATTAACTTCGAAATGCTTAATATTACGAATAGTGTTTTCAAATATTGTAAATAGTGCATGTTTACCAACTACACCACCTGGGAAAAATAGATTATAACTACTTTTTTGCAATTCTTCTCTAATTTCTTTATGATCTTTACCAGGATATACTAAAGCATATTTTGAGTAGTTTATTGTTTCCTCTTTACCGTCTATATTATATTTAACCGCTTCAGGACTTGAATTATTCTCGTTCATGATAGACAAATCAATGATTGCAAATTCTTTTTTTTGATAATTGTCTGGTAATTCTACTGATATTCTTAATTTATTTATCCCCTCTGAATGGGCAATTGTGCCAAGATATAGCGGATTATCTGCAAAATCATTCCACAATACCTCATATAAATTCTTAGTTTCACCACCAAATGCTTGGTCTCTTGTTACTCCACTCCAGAAAGCTGCTTTATCCCTGAGGAATCTTATAAATTTCCAGATAGCAAAATCGATAGGAACAGGATATCCATATTTATCATTTGTATTATTTGGATAGTCCTCTTGGTAGCTTAAAAGGCTCTCTTCACGATTTTCATCCAAGAGCATTATTATTTCCATTAATGACGTGGAACTGTAACTATTTGAACTATCATCCAATCCCAAAAGTTTATAATACGTACATGATTCCTTGGCATATTTTTTTAAGTCTTCAACCTTAATTTCAGTTGATTCAAGATTATTTAATGCATTATTAATATTGTTTAGATCGATTTGTTTATTGTATTCAGATGCTCGTTTTTCGAAAAACCACTTAAGCGCAGCAAGACTGTGCGCACTGATGTTATGGGCAAAGGAATCTACAAGGATGGAGATGATTGCGGTTTTAAGCAATTGCTGTTCATATAAATGGCTAACCTCAGAGCCTTTAAACAAAGCACTTATGTATGAAATGAATATCTGCAATATATCTAGTTGCTCAAAACATATATCGTTGGAAAAAAAGCTAACTGTTAACAAATTACTATCACGTATAACCAAGGGAGGGAAAAAATAAAAGCATTTTTCAGTGGAAGGATCAATAATGAAGGGAAGATATAAATATTGCAGAAGGTCCTCTGTCTTCGTAAGATTAAGTTCAGCGCATAAATCTTTAGGTTGGCAGTTCAGTGTGATATTTTTGATACTGGAGGAGATAGCTTTTTCAAGCCCCTTTTTCATACGTTCAACTTCATCGCTAGCTTGGTCATTTGTATAACGATAAAAGTCACCTGTACTATTATTATTTTTAGTTTTCTTGTTAATATTATTATTTGGCCAACAAATTTTGGGTAATATAAATTCTAAAAAAACACCATTGTTCTTTATCTCTAAATTACGACTTTCAGTGCCTGTATTAATAGAGACTTTTGCAATTTTTTTATTATCTTTTATGTTTGTTTTTTCTTCTAACGTATCGTAGATTTGATTAAAAGTTACTTTTTTTGTTGACTTATTATATATACTTTTAAACAAATCTGCTATGATTTCGTCTTTTTCATCTTTTCTCCAGAGTAAATACTTTGTATTTTTAGTAATTACAGATTTATGAGAAAATACTATCCAATCAATAGATGCTAAAATGCCTCTTTTCTTTAAAAAATCTATCAAGATTTTCTCAATGCTATCATTTGATCCTAATGCAAAATTTCTTATATCTGTTATTGAATTAAAAATAGCGTCCCAAAAGACACTCACTCTAGATGCACTCACTATAGCCTCCGGTAAATGTTTATTTCAGTCTTAAATAAATCAAGCATATTTTTTCAATTGGGTCATCAATTTTTTTTATAAAATTAAAAATATTTTCTTTTTGT
>CAZSOM010000121.1:0-5495 GCA_964608295.1 uncultured Candidatus Cloacimonadota bacterium | reverse complement strand
TAAGTTGTCAAATCAGGATGAGCAGGATAATCGTGGTCTACTCTTGAATTTAATATTATATTATAGATTGGTTCAAAGTAAGGTGAATAGGTTGAGGTTCGAATTTGTTCAGTCAGATTAGCATCACTGCCTGTGAAAGCCACTTCGATTTCCACATCGTTGTAAACCTGAATAGTTCCTTTTACAGGATTGTAACTTACCGGAAAAATTTCCAAACGAGCTAAGCGAATTCCTCTAAGGACACCCAAAACTTCTACAGATGCAATTTCGTTTTCAGAAAATCTATCTTGCTGATAATCAGTTTCGGAGTACTCGAACTTAACTGTAGAGATATCATCAATACTTTTTGGAAGAGAAGGCTGTGTAGGCATTAAATAGTTATTTATTCCGTATTCACTTAGTTTATATTCTGCAACAGAATAATTTAAAACATTCACTTCTACTTCAGCTCCGAAAGGAATTTCAATTAGCTTCTTAGCTGCCGGAAGCTTAGGCATTCCAAGCTCTCCAGTAGAGTAGGTATTAGGAATAGCGATCTCAGTAAAAAGACCTGCTTTAGTTTCAACATCAAAACTTCTAATTCCATCAAATGTGTAAGTCAGTGAGAGTTTTTCATCATCGTTCCGGGTAATTTGTGGTGCTGTTTTTGCTCTATTCAGATCGATGCTGAAATCAGCAGCAAATACTGACAAAACCAATATAAACAAAAACATAATAATCAAACTTTTTTTCATACTAAATCTCCTAATTTAATTTTTTATTTCTTCTTTAATAATTATACGCTTATATTTTTTATGATACAATTCCTAAATAATTCAATAATTAATGCAATCCCTATTCCATTAGCTAATTTTCTAAATATATAAATTGTTGAATGGAATTTTACATGAATATTTGTCAAATTGTTTTAGCTAACAATAAGTGAATCTGTAAATTACAAATTTTGATTTGTTTGTGTTTACTTTGATAATCGGAATCTAGCGATAAAAAAGCTTGTAGTTTCTGCAATAAAACACAAATAAATTGTAAATTCATCCCTTTGTTTTAAAAAAATGAAGGGCAGCCTGTAACAGGCTGCCCCTAAAGACACTTATGCTAAGTTTGACTATTGTACTCTTTTGATAGAATTCAATTTGTTATTTTATGTCAATTATTCTTATAATTTAAGTCTTTATCCTATTCTAGCTTGGAAAACTTATATCATAAATAAAAGCAACGAATCCAGCTTGCATAAAACACAAACTGGATTCGTTTGTTAGTACTTACTTTTATTCAGTAACTACTAGTTCTTCGCAGTTACACGATAGAATTTCTTTGGTGCTCCTGGAAGTGGTGGACCATCCAGCCAATAATTGTTAGAAATAGCTGTTGGTGTTTCCAGTGTCCAGCCAGTAGGAAATGCAGCATATGGATTTGTAGAACTGTAAACATTGTAATACAATGAACACGGATCCGGATCCCAATCAAGTCTCATAGTTGTTCCAACTTTTGTTATTGTGAAATTCACCGGCGTTGAGGGAGGACAACTAGTGATCTCAAATGCCATATCACTGTAACGGGTTGGTTGAGGTGTAAGCCAATCTATCCATTGCCAAGGTATAGATTGCGATTTCTCTGCAGCAGGACAGAGAATCGGGGCAACTGAGCGTGAAGTCTCTTGCCAACGCCAAACTGCATAGTTAGCAGGATCATTTGAGTGAACAGAAATATCCAACCAGTAGTTCGTACCTTCTATTTGTTCAAATGGTGAACTTAGAACAAAATCATAACTATAAATTATATTTCCCTCACTATCAAGCAATCCAGTGTCAGTTTCATATACAAAAGCAAGAGGAACATCAACTCCCCATAATTCCGGATCAAGCGGCAGGCAAGTTCCATTAGGATCATCAGCATGAATACTTAGATGGAAATAGTTTATTCCTGAATTGACTTGTCCCTGGTCATAATTACCCCACCAATGAATATCTGTTACCAATCCACCATTACATAGCCAATCATCTGCAAGAGTAATATCATTGCTTGGGTCTATATAATCATGACAATGTAAACCAGGTAAATATTCACACGGTAGTTGTGACCATTTCAAATCAGGATCCTCAATGATTTCTACTTGATAATCTTCAACTTCACCATCATCAGCTTGCCCTGTAATTAGTAAACCACCACCAGTATCAAATCTGAAACGAGCAAAGGTAAGACCAGTAACAGCATTAGCTGGAACGTAGTAGTTCAGGCAGATCGTACCTGCAAAGTGAATGTAAACATCATAGAATATTTGTTCAGCCGCATCCCAACTACCATTTCCATCAAAATCCATCCAGCCCGATAAATAACCAGATGTACTCGTTGTAACAGTCACTTGGGCAGGGCTTCCAGTCATGATCTGATTGAAGATGATTCCATCTTCATCATCATTTCCATCATTATCATCACCAGTTGCTACAGCATCTGGTTGTCCGTCTGGGTCAGTATCAACACCTAAACCAAGATATGTTGCTCCATCCAGGATATGTCTAGCTCCATCACTAGCCAATAAAGTTGGATACAATGGATCTGGAGCATCACCGAAATCAAGTTCTTCTTCGATTAGTACTTCATAATCTTCCACTTCACCATTTTGTGCAGATCCGTCAAAGCTCAAGCCACCTCTGGTATCAAACCTGAACCGTGCCATTGTCATACCTAGTGTTGCAGATGCAGGTATTGAGAAAGAAAGATTATTAATTCCTGAAACTAAAGCCACATCAGCGAACACTTGTTCTCCAGCATCAGCCCAATCACCATCGTTATTGAAATCATACCATACATTTAATACTCCTAGAACAGATGCAACCACATCAACAGTTGAATTTAGTCCAGGAATGTTAGATGAAGTAAATGCAACACCATCTTCATCATCATTTCCATCTAAATCATCACCATCAGCATTTGCTGATTGTTGGCCATCAGGTTCTGCATCTATCTGAGATCCGAGGAATGTTACTCCATCCAGAACATGACAGGCTCCATTACTAGCCAATAGAGTTGGATACAATGGATCTGGTGCGTCACCGAAGTCAAGTTCCTCAGGTTCTCCTTCAACATAAAGCAGGTAATCTTCAGTTTCACCATCTTCAAAGACACCACTTCCATCCCAGTCACTTGTCAGTACAGCAGTTTCAGTGATAGAGAATCGTACCCAAACATTACCACTATTAGGTCCAATTACGAAAGGTGATGGCATTAAAGTTGAAAGAGGTCCAGTAAATCCCATAGGAATTGCAAAATCAACCAAAATATGTTCAGGGATTACAACACCAGCACATAGAGTTAAAGGATCATTCTGCCATAAACCATCCTGATTCCAGTCAACTAGTACATTTACAAAGCCATCTACGGACATGTTATTGGTTACATCAATATCAATTTCAGTGCCCCAAGTTGCATTATTACAAATAATACCAAGTGGTGTACCAGGTAATCCGGAACAAGATACAACAGTATTCGTTGCATCAATTGTGTATGAATCAGGGAATAAGAGACCAGCATCTCCATCATTGAAACATTCATCTACATCATAAGGTGGGAAGCATACCGGGCAAGAACCAGCATTACCATCCGTTTCTACATCAACCGTTGGTCCGAACCTAGCCCAATTATCACCAAATCCGTGTTGAATATATCCTGCAGGTCCGATTGTTACACAGGTTGGAAATGAGCCGGTTGTGCCATCAGTATAAGCAAGTGCATTAGCTCCTTCAGGAGCATCACCAAAATCGTATTCTTCGGTTGGTCCTCCTCCCTCCGTAGTTATTTGAAACGCCAAATCAATTGAAACATGATCTACCCCTTGCGGATTAAATTCATGACCAGGTGGATATATTAATTCATTCCAAATACCAGTATATGGTTCTTCAGCAACAACCCAAACAGCATCATCATTCCAGTGTTCGAGAGATGTTTTCCAACCAAAACGGCATTCAGTGTTTTCATCCGTTGGCAGGGCTTGAACATCAAGCCAATAGACAATTGGTTCATCAATTGTACCTTCCTGAAAGAAATAATCCGGTGGATCTAATATGTAATTATACTTGTAACAACTAAAGTGATTATCATTTAACCACATTGGTAAAGCTGGATTATACCAATCTTCCGGACCTTCATAAACCATTTCTACATCATCAGGATCAGGAATCCATATACTCATCCATAACATATCTCCCGGCATACTATATTCAGGACCCTCTCCATCAGGATCAGGAATATCGGAATGAATACTGAATTTAATTTGAACAGCTGCAGGATCTTCCAAAAATGGGATTTGATCATACATCCAGGAACCCCAGATATGAATATCAGTTATATTACCTGTTTCAGAACAAAGAAAATCATCTGCAAGAAGTAGTATGTTATCAGGATCGTTAGGTTGCCAGGTAGCATCTACATCCATACCGGTTGGTGATAGATCAGGAAGCTGTTCCCACTTGAGTGAACTTTCCCCACCGATCTCAACCTCATAATCCTCAACTTCACCATTATTAGCCAATCCTGTCATTCCTATAGGACCGAATGTATTAAATCTGAATCGAGCATAAGTTGTCCCAATTGTTGAGGATACTGGAACGGGAAAAGTCAGAACATTCGGACCAATAGCTAGAACTTGACCTATAAATATCTGATCTAATGGATCAACCCAAAATCCGTTTGCATCAAAATCAAGCCAAGCATCCAATATGCCTTGAACTGATGCTGTAACTGTTACAGTTGCATTTGATCCTGGAATTAAAGGATAAGTAAAAACGACACCATCATCATCATTATTACCATCAATATCGTCACCTGTTGCAGTAGAATTAGGTTGACCATCGGGTTCTGAATCAATAGTGCTTCCAAGCTGAACACTAGCTACAATCTTGTGATATGCACCGGTACTTGTTGAAAGCGTAGGATATGTTGGGTCAGGTGCATCACCCCAATCATAATCAGTGGAAGCACCGGTTATAATGAAATTGAATGTATCATCTACAGTGCCACCTGTGTAGGTTGCTCGAATTTTGATGTCAATATTCACATTACTCGTTACCGAAGGACTAGCTGTGAAAATCAACTGATTATTTCCATTGATTGTTAGAGCAAATTCCTGTCCGGTAAGATCTGTTACTACACTATAGCTTATCAATGTAGGTCCTTCGTAATAAAGATCGAGATCAACTCCGGTATAAGACAACTGAGACACATCAATTGATACATCCGGTAATGGTCTCCATTTCCTCGGCTCCACTCCAAAAAGTGCTGCTTGATCATTTGTATAATCAGCTCCACCAGGGTTTAAGTTATTAAGATAAAAATAACCGTCAAAAGCTCCGCCCCAACCCCAATTGAAATGATAATAATCGTTAGAACCGCCCGTGTAGCCATCTAAAACAAAGGCATGACCACTTCCTGTAGTGCCACTATAACCCTCATACACAAGCGGACGATTGTTATCCAGTTCAACCTTCAACATTGCATCC
>CAZSOM010000120.1:0-5523 GCA_964608295.1 uncultured Candidatus Cloacimonadota bacterium | reverse complement strand
GTAATCAGGGTTTTCTGAAGGTTGTACAGCTAAATTCTGAAAAAAAGTACTATCAGGTTCTGGAAAATTCAAAGTGCAATTTATAATTTCTTTTTCCAAGTTAAACCTATTATTGAAATATTGCCCAAATTCCACACTTTTATCTTCAGAGAAGATGGTTAATTTACCCTTATTAATATGTGTATTAATAAAACCTCCAACGGCACCACCAATTGAAGCTGCTATCAATGCACTATTATCATGTATTGGTCCTATCCAGTTTAAAGTTAAATCTCCAATATAATAAATTTTATTTGGATCTTCTAAGAAAATTTGAGTTTCCTCTGAAAGTAGTAAAAAAGAAAAGCTGCTATATGATAAGTAGCAGATATGACATCTACCAATTGGTAATTTTGTGATTAAATAGCCAGTTGAATCAGGATTGTAATTATATATACCTAACATATACTCATTAAATAAAATTGTGGTTTCGCTTGTTACATCTTTACCATTATAATAAATTTTCACACGTCCTGCAACAGTAGCATTATAAAGGTCAATATCAAGTTTTGTTAGTTGCTTATTGGCAGTACATGCTGAAAGTAGAATCGAAACTGATATTATTATTATTAGAATCTTCATAATTTTTCCATTTTTGATTTAAAATATTAATTAAAAACAACTCAGAATTTGCAAATATACTTCTATTCTGTCAAATCCAAAATCGAATTTTTGAACTAAATCGCAAGAAGTGCAAAAAGTTATTCTATAAAATCATGATAGAAGTCAGAGTCCTCAAGAATTGTTATCCGATTGATCATCTCTTTATGTACTTTCAACTTTTCTTCAAAATTATGCAGATCAGTATCATAATCTGGTAATCTTGGATCAGCACGCCGGTTATCATAGAAAAGGTTGTCTTCTATCTCAAATTTTTCTGGAACAAGTTGTTCTGCCAGAGCGCATTGATAACCATAATAATCAGGAGAGTCATAAGTTGAATCCTGAGCAGTTCTCACAATTATATTAGCTTTGAAAAACCCCGGGTTTTCTTCAGTAGAAGAAGTAATAGAAGTACCCATTGCTCCGGTTTTATAAATGATGTTATTTTTAATGAATCCTCTTGGTTCGCCATTATCAGCGTCCCAAAGTGATATCCCCCAAGTTATGATATCCTCGATAATATTGTCCACAATAGTTGCTTCAGCATCTACGAAAATTCCAATACCTTTCCAATACCGTTTAATAAGATTATTCCTGATATCTGCCTTAGCATTCTGGGTTACACCGATGCCAACTCCTCTTCCACCTTGAGCTATCCTGCCACCAGCCTTGTGAACTCCATCAATAATATTTTCAGCAATTATAGCCTCAGAGTTTCGATACAAAGCAATTCCATCCCACGAATTTTTGGTTATCAGATTATTATAAATATTCAAAAATGAATTTTTACGTCCGCAGATTCCCATAATTCCAACTATGTTCTTTTTAATCAATTTCTGATTACCATAATTTCTAGTAATTTTATTATTTCGGATTGTTATATTGCTGTTTTTGACAACGATGGCTGCATCAGTGGCAAATTCATTTACGTCTCTAATTCCACCAGTGATAGTAAGATTCTCTAAGATACAATTATCACAATTGAGAACATACAAACCATATCCTGAGTTTGTTTTAATCACAGCAGATTTATCAGCAGGTCCAGATATTTGTATGTTCCGACCTGAAATTATCAGCCCTGCAGTTGCAGAGATCAAGGTGTCGGGATCTTCACAATTACCACAAGATGAATCAATAATTGCTTTATAATTAAGTTCATACACACCGCTTGCTAGTTTGATATTTATATCATTCTGCGGTTTACTTAGGATTTTTTCCAGTTCTTTAGCTGTCGATATCTTGATAGTTGGATAGGGCTTTGTTAGCATGAAATTCAACACAAGCAATGCAATAAATAAGATCAAAGTAAGATGATGTTTCTTCATGATTGATACAACTCTGCTCTGCGATCTTTAAACAAATCATTATATTCTGTAACATTTTTTTTTTCAGATTCTTGGGGATTAATCTCAGTTACAAAAACCGATTCTCCAGATTTATCCATTCTATGAATTATCTGTCCTTTTGTATCCACGATTTGGCTCATACCAGTGAAATTGAGAAATTTATTTCCATTTTTGTCTTCTCCGATCCTATTTGCTGTTGCTGAAAAAACTCCGTTTTCAAGAGAACGGGTTAGCATTGCCTGCTGACACCAAGGCAATACAAGATTTGCTGGATGTACAATAATCTGTGCTCCGGCTAAAGCTAATGATCGTGCTGATTCTGGAAATATCCAGTCAAAGCAGATCATCATTCCAATTTTTATATTATTCTTTGCTTTAAATACTTTAAATCCTGTGTCTCCCGGCTTAAACCATTTCTTCTCCTCAAAAAAGAGGTGCGTTTTTCTATAAATATGAATTGATGAATCAGGATTGACCAGCATAGCTGAATTGAATATTCCATTTTCTGCCTTCTCAGCAAATCCAACTACATAGCTTGTATTATTTTCCTTTGCTAGTTTTTTAAATAGAATGGCAGTTGGTCCATTAGTTGGATCCTCCGCAATTCTCTCTACTTCTTCTTTCGAATTGAAAAGATAACCACAGGATGCAAATTCAGGTAATACAATAAGGTCTGCTGAAACATTTTTTAATAACATTTGCATCTTATTAAGATTTTTTTCTACCTGAAATAACTCGGGTTTGAATTGGCAAATTCCAACCTTGAATTCCATTACTCCTCCAATTTTACTGGAATGAAAAAAGTGAACATTGTTTTGTCAATCTTAAATCATTTGTTAGTTTTTATGAAGTACTTTATAATATTAATTAAATTGTATTTATATAATAATTTACTCTTGACAGCATAACCACCAAATTAAAATTGAATTCGATGTAAATAAAAAGCGCATAGTTTTTTTTAGCTGACATTCTGGTCAGCATTTTTTTGATAAAAAATCGATACCACTGACATTCAGTGGTTTAGTCTTTTATGGAGGGTTTTCTTAAGGTGGATCAGAAAGAAAGAATTGAACAGATTGCCAAAAATGCCTGTCAAAAGGTTAATGTAGCACTGTATGATCTAATATTAAAACATGCATCAAAAGGATTGATCCTGCTAATTTACGTCACCAAAATTGATGGCGTCACTATTGATGAATGTAAAAAAGTAAGTAGAATTATGGCTGAAGTTCTGGAAACTGAAGATATTATTGCAGATCGTTATTTTCTGGAAGTTTCTTCACCAGGTCTGGAACGAGCTCTTAACCAGAAGAAGCACTATGTAAGTGCAATTGATGAGAAAGTGAAGATATCATTTACTGATGGTGAAAATATAACTACATCTATTGGAATATTGAAAGAAGTTTTACCTGAAAGTATTAAGGTCGAATTTGAAGATTCGATAGAAGAAATTCAACTTACTGATGTGAAGAAAGCTAAGACGTATTTTGATTATAAGAAATAGATTAGAGAGGAGATTATGAACTTAAATATTATGGGATCTCTTGCCGAATTGGCTAATTTGAAGCAGCTTGATAAAGAAAAATTAACTACAATTATCGAAGAAGGACTATATCAAGCAATTTCTAAAAAAATGATTTTAGATAATGAATTAGAAATAACTACAGACTTAACTACAAATAAAATTGTTGCCAAATTCAAAAGGATAGTTGTGGAAAGAGATACATCTTTGGGTGAGATTTCTTTTGAAGATGCAATGATGATTGCTGATAATCTGGAACTGGGAGATACAATACCTGTTCAAATGAATATCACAGAATTCGAACCCAAAGTGATCCGTAATGCAAGGAAAGCAATTCTTGAACGTATCAAAGCGTTAGAAGAAGATAGGATCATGTTCGATTATGAAAATCAGAAAAATCAACTTGTATCAGGAAAGATTACAAAAGATGATTTTAATGGTTACCTTGTGAACATTGGTTATGCTGATGCTCTTCTCTCCAAAGAAGAACAAGTTGACGATGAATATTTCAAAGTTGGTGATGTGATCCGCTGTTATGTTGTAAATATCCGCAAACGAAAGAAAGATGTTATTGTAATTTTATCAAGAACGCGACCAGAATTTGTTAAGAAAATATTTGAATCTGAAATACCTGAGATCACAACCGGTGAGATTGAGATCAAGAAGATAGTACGTGAACCAGGCATGCGCACTAAAGTGTCTGTTCTTTCCAATAATCATGAAGTTGATGCGACCGCTGCTTGTCTTGGACCGCGCGGTGTGAGGATCGAAGCGATCAAGAAAGAATTAAACGGTGAGCTTGTAGACATTGTAGTTTGGGATTCAGCTCCAGAGCAACTGATTGCAAATGCTATTGGACCTGACCTTGTAGAGAAGGTGTATTTAGCAGATCGAGGAAAATTTGCGCGTATCATAGTTAGCAAAGAGAATAAAAATCTGGCTATCGGCAAGAAGGGTAAAAATGTGAAACTTGCTGCAAAGCTTACAGATTTCAAATTGGATATATACACTGAAGAGGAATTTGAGGAGAAGATCTCTGAAGAGCGCAGGATCACGAGTCATATCAGTGATCTGGATGGAGTCTCTTCAAAAGTTGCAGAAGTTCTTAAAGTTCACGGTTATACATCCGTACAGGATATTTATGAAGCAAGTATTGATGAACTATGTAATTTGGAAGGACTTGGTAAAAAGACAGCTGAAAAGATCAAAGAATCATCCAAATATTTTTAAATAATGTTTAGAATTTAACTAAAGCACAATGTCGAATAGATCTTCAAAAGCTGGGCATATTCCACAAAGGTCATGTGTGATCTGCAGGAATAATACTGAGAAAAAAAAGTTGATGAGATTTATATTGTTAGATACCGAGATCGTGTTCGATAGAAATAGCGTTTTAGGAAAACGTGGTTATTATGTTTGTAATCTTAATAACTGTTTGCAGAAGTTAGATAAATGGGTGAGTAGAATGTTAAGAAAAAACAGGAGTTCGAATGGAAGATAAAGTAATGAATTTATTACACATAGCCAGAAAAGCACGTATGCTTAAATCCGGTTATGATGCCTGTGAACGTTCTTGTTTTTCTAATGGCGCAAAATTGCTTATTTATGCATCTGATCTTGCTGAAAGATCAAAAAAACATCTATTGGAACTAGCAAATGCAAACAATGTTAAGATAATTGAATATGGTTCTAAATCGCTTTTTGGAAATGAATTTAAAATCAGAGATATTGGAATAATTTGTATAGAAGACGCAAATCTCGCTAAGGGAATTTTGCGGTCGATTGGTTAAAGTGGAGGATACATGCAGACGAAAGTACATCAATTAGCTAAAGAGCTAAAAATATCAACTGCGGCTTTAAAGAAACATCTAAACGATATGGGTGTGATTGTTAAAAGTCATATGAGCCCAATTGATGAGGAAACTGAAAAGAGCATTCGTGCCAAATTTACGGCAGAATTTGCAGCTGTGAAACAACGTCAACATGATAGAAATACTTTCCATAAAAAAATTG
>CAZSOM010000119.1:0-5527 GCA_964608295.1 uncultured Candidatus Cloacimonadota bacterium | reverse complement strand
AATTCCATTTATATATTCAAACATCAACGTGATTTTACCATCATTATCAATAAGTTTTGGAGTAAAAGGTAACTTTCTCTTGTAAATGTATAACTCCTTTTTGAACATTTTCGATGAGTTACAAATTTTTACAACTTGTTTCTTCTCTATGTTAATGATAATTTCTGCTTTCATGCCTACTCGTTGATTTTAATGTCTATGCTGTCACCTTCATGGTATCCTTTCAAATTTTTTACATATGCTTTAATTACATCTTTTAAAGTGTTTTGGACATAAGGGACAATATTAATATCTTTACCTGCAATCTTTATCTCAATATCAAGATTACGATCTGTTTTACAATCTTCACGTGAATTACGTCCGGCAAGAATTCCTGAAACCATATCCCTGCAGCTCATGCCACATTCTCCACAGCATTCAAATTTAGGAAGTGGGAGAACTGGAAATACTTTTTCCATAACAAGATCAGTAAGTTCTTTAATATGTTCTTTAGATTTAAAAACTTTCAGACCTTTAAATTCTTCATGATTATCAGCATATTTACCTGAGATTGCAAATACAGTTCCATCTACAAGTTCCTCTAATTGCTTGTCATCTTCTGCACATATTATGCGGGGAAGAGCTACACTTTTCATTCCCTCCACAACTACGTAATCACTATCAAGATGAGCTAGCATTTCATTTAAAGAAAGTTGTCTGTTCCAAATTTGATATGTTTCAGAAATACCTCTGGCAATAACAGTGTCTCCACTTGCCTGAGCGTGCTTCCAGCTATTACTACCTTTTTTTTCCATTGTGAACTTTTCACTATGTATATCCTTAATTGAAGTTACTTTGAAACCTCGATTTTTTAGTTCTTTTATGAGTTCAATAACAACTCTTGTTTTTCCTGTATGGTGATATCCAGCTATACTAAAAACTTTCATTATTTTCTTTCTCTATATTATTTAATGATTCACTGTAAACTTGTATACGATTCTTTCCTGCTTCTTTTCCCACATATAATGCTTCATCTGCATGAGAAATGCATTCATCTATTTTAAGCTCTCTAGAAAATTGACATAGACCAAATGTCATAGTTACAGATATGGTAGAATTTTTATAATAAACTTTTTTACTTTCAATTATCTTCCTAATTTTCTCAGAGATAATTTTCCCTCCAATTATATCAGTCTCGGGTAATAGAAAGAGGAATTCTTCACCTCCCCAGCGAGCGCAAATATCAGAATTACGAATTGTGCTTTTTATAAGTTTTGAAAGTGTTACAAGAACCTTATCTCCAGCATCATGGCCATATGTATCGTTGATTTGCTTGAAGTTATCAATATCACTTATAACAATAGTGAATGGTTGTGAATTTCTTTTGAATCTAATCATTTCATAATTTAAGAATTCGTATACAGCACGTCTATTCGGTAATTTCGTGAGTGGAT
This sequence comes from uncultured Candidatus Cloacimonadota bacterium, assembly GCA_964608295.1. GTDB lineage: Bacteria > Cloacimonadota > Cloacimonadia > Cloacimonadales > TCS61 > Tenebribacter. The sequence continues at coordinate 4,094 of CAZSOM010000119.1, read as the reverse complement.
CAGTTTTAGCCATCTTTTCCATTTCATGGGCATGCTTTTTCTTTAACCTGTATTTACTTATATAAATGAATGTAATGCTAGCAATTAATATTAGTAAAAGACCGAAGATAATTAATATAAAGATGAACCAATCTTTTTCTTTTTTTTGTTTGGAAATTTTTAAATCTTTTATAGTCCGTTCGTATTGCAATTTTTCGATCTGTCTATTTTTGCTTTGTTCAATGTAATCGCTTTCTATTTCTAGTTTCTCAAACTGTTTTTGTTTTTCTTCAGCTGTTTTTGTAACTTCTTTTAGTTTTTCTGTAGATTTAGCTTTCTCAATTTTATGTTTACTTTCAATATCACTGATCAGAATTTCTACTTGTTCCTGATTGATCTCTAGTTGCAGCGTATCCTGGTAAGCCGTATATAGCTTATAATAATTTAATGCTTTATCTTCATTTCCTATAACATTATAATACTCGTAATTATAAAGATATTTCTTACTGGTCATTTTTTTTATTAATTTATCATTCAATTCAGAGAATTTCTTAATATATCTATAGGCGCTTTCTTGATCACCTGTTTTTCTATAAATTTTACCCATTGCTTCATAACAACGTACTAAGCTTCCAAGATTATCAGTTTCACTGTAATTGTCGATTGCCGTTTTGTAATGTAATTTTGCAAAATAATAATTCTTTTTTTCAAGATCGATCTCTGCTAATTTTTCACAAGTTTTAGCTAGAGAAGCCTTATCATTGAAATTATAATGCTGATCCAGTGAATGTTCATAATTCTCATATGCACCTGTTATATCACCTAATGAATGATAGATTTCAGCAATAACAAAATAACCTTTCGCCATTTCTATATGATTTTTATAAAGTTTACTCAGTTTTAATGCTTGGTTAGCATTATCAAAAGCAACAACATTATTTCTTATTAAATTGTTGAATCTAGCCAGGTAATAATATGCATCTATTTGAAGTTCGATATTGCCAATTTTTTTTGCAGACTTCAATGATAATGTCATGTATTCAATTGCTTTTTTATAATTGTGAAGGTATTTGTATGAGATAGCTATATTTTGCAATTGTTTTGTTTGGATTAGTTTATCATTATTTTCAGCAGAAAGTTTTAATGCTTGAATTCCATATTCTAAACTTGCTTGTGGATACACATCCCAGTAAGATTTTTGTAATTCATCAAGTATTAAAATCTGCCTTTCACCAGAAGCAGATTTTAATTCTGAATTCAACTGATCTAATTTAGTTATACTATAACCTTGAACCGCAAGCAAAATTAAAAACAAGATTAAAAGTCTCTTCATAAAAATCCTCTTTATTAAATATTTAAGGGTGAATGATCCCTAACCAATCTCCTAACAGAAACTGTAATCTTCCTATTAGGAGAGAAATACGTGCCATTGCTGTATATCCGAAGGCAGCACCAAAACTTACCATTAAGAAATAAATCCCGACTTTTGCTGAAACACCAAATACACCAGTATGTTTCTTACTAAAATAGAAATAAATAACTCCACTAATAGTTCCCACAATTAACATCAATTGTCCTACTATGATCACCCAATTTTCACCGATGAAAGGATTTATCATAGTTGCGGTAATCTGGTTTAAGACATCTGATTTGAGATAACGAAGAAATAAAACTCCGGATGTTGTTCCAATAACAACGGAGATGGGGAATCGACTAACCCATTCAGTTTTTGGAATTAAACGCATCAACATCATAACTCCCAGAATAGCAGGGATCAATTTGATCCAGTTAGCGCTGAAATCTTGGGTTAATGGATTGTACAAATTTGGAATAAGAATAAAAAAGATAGTATAAACAAACCAATAGCCTGCCGAAAGACCGACAAATATTTGTTCTGCAGTTTTATAAAAGGGATTATCTTTATAAAGGAAACTGAAAATAGCAAAAGTAAATAATGCACCAAGCCAGATACCTAACGTCGCAAAGAACTGTTCCATTATTTACCTCCTTTCTTTTCAGCTTTTTTATTTCTCCAGTAATTCACATTTCCAATAATGATAAATATAATAATTATTAGATGTGCTACAGATTGAGCATCCATTCCACTAGTTGCAGTTCCAGGTGCTTTTAGCATTGTCTCGTATTCTGCAGCAGCTTTTAAACCCGCTAAAAGTCCGGTTAATTGCTTTTGTTGGTTAACATAAGGCAACATTGCAGGAGCACTTACTCCTGTAACACCACCTGAGGTCGGTCTGTTATATGCATCATGAGCAATTTGTACCCATTCTTTTATTCCGGGAGCACCAGCAGAAAGTGAGAAAACGAAACCAATATTATTAAAATTATTGATCCCTTCCATAATGGGAAGATCATCAATTTTGTTTCCGTTCATATCTTCAGGAAATACTTCTCGGAAATTTTTACCCATAGATTGAATGGTAATCATTCCACCTGCTTTGAATCCAAGATTTACATAATCTTCACCATAGATCAAATCAGGAAATTCCTCTTGAAGCTGCGACATAATATCGTCAGCCATTTGGACACCCATCGGCCACAAAGCAGTGAATATCAAATTAATATCTTTATCAAAACAATGTTTTAGCAGTGCTTTTGCCATAGGATGTAATTCTGGCATACTAGCGGGATCATAATCAAAGGAGATAAGAGCTTTAGAACCTTTAGGCATTTCTTCGATTAAGTCGTAAACCATTTCTACATTCTTAGAGATTTCTAATGGTAATCCAATTGTAAATATTAGAGGAAGTGCAACTCCAACGAAAATTAACAGGAATAACCATCGTCTATCTATCTGTTTTGATTTCCCCATTATTCACCTCCCAGATAGGATCTTTCTATTCCTAATATGATCCTGAGAGAACTACCTATGATTCCTAATCCTGCACCAATCATAATAGCTCGTTGTCCAGCAGTAGTGGGGTAGGTCATAATAAATTCAGATACATTTGGTAAGTGTAGAAAGTTTAAGGAATCCGGTAACCAACTTGTTAAAAGTACACCAATTGTTGTATTTCCAAGCATAACTAATACTGCTGCTATAAGCAAAAGATTTGATTCTACAGTTCTTCCAATAAAAGCTCTATAAGCTGCAGAAGCTATGAAGAAAGCGAGTAGTGAGAACATTGTTGCTTGTAGATGCATATAGACATTGTGAAAAAGATAATCAAAAGGTTTATATCCCATAACAGCAGAGATAGATTCTCCATGACCTAATAAACCTGCACTCTTTCCAGTTCCCCATAAAAAACCAAGTGCAACCATAATCGTGAAACTAATAAGTGTAATTGTGTAGAATTGCCAATCACGTTGTTTAAATTTAATTTTTATTATATTTACTTTGAATAAGCTTAATTGCCCTAGCAGTATTGCAAAACCTGATATAATAAGGAACCAAATCTCTAGTTCACCCGAAAGTTGACCAAATGGTTTGTGTGGTATAAATTCAGCAATTATTAAAATAATTCCAACGGTAAAAGTTATTAGAAGTGGTAATTTTCTCTTCATCGTTTGCTCCTAATGCAAGGTTAGAAAATCTTTAAGGAAGTGAATACCAGAAATTTCCAGGATTATTCCAATCAATAGAACAAAAACAAAAATTGCCTTACCAAAATCCTGACCCTTCAAACTTCCCAGCTGATGAGGATCCTTTGAGAGATAAGCTGAAGCAGCAAATAACTCTTCACCAATCAAAGTATAATCACAAGCAACAACAAAAAAAGGTAACTGACTGGGCATTGCAGTTCCTGCTGTTTGAATAGCACCACTGGAAAAACCAGTTTCTGCCAAAATTAATGATTCAGCATAGAAAGCACCCAGAAAGAAATTTGCAGCCGGTTTCTCACGTACTATTATACCGTCAACTCCTGCTACATAACCAAATTGGTCATCAGTTAGATAAAATACTGAATCGGGATCGTAGGCATCAGGTCGTCCGGCTTTCATATAAGCTTCCTTCACAATTTCTTTTGCTGTAGAAAGAACCATAGACCTGCATACAGGAACAATAAGCTTTGAATCGTATTCTGCTGCTTTCTGTGCTATCCTTCTCAATAATGTTAATCCTGCAATTGTCTGCATATCATCAAGGTCGAGAG
>CAZSOM010000118.1:0-5594 GCA_964608295.1 uncultured Candidatus Cloacimonadota bacterium | reverse complement strand
TTCATGAGCATAATCTGTGATCTCTTTTATTTGAGATGGAGTATATACTGAACCCATTTCAGTAACTTGTGCAATTGAGATTACTTTGGGTTGAGAACTATGCTCAAATCCAAAACCGTGCATATGATACTTAATTTTCTCTACTGTGAGTTTTCCATTCTCGGTTGGAATTGAAAGCAGTTTGCAGCCAGTAAATTTTTCTGGAGCTCCACATTCATCCACATTAATGTGAGCTGTTTCTGCACAAATAATTGAATTATACGATTCTGTAAGCATTTTTAAAGCAAGTACATTTGAGCCTGTTCCGTTAAAGGTTAAGTAAACATCAATTTCTTCACCAAAATGTTCTTTAATTTTGGCTATTGCCTTCTGTGTATAAATGTCATCACCATAGGCAATACAATGACCACTATTTGCATTTTGTATCGCTGCTAATATTTCCGGGTGAACTCCAGCATTATTATCACTAGCAAAACCGCGTTTTAGTTGATTATTCATAGATCCCTTCTTCTCTATATTTTATTGTTCAAATATTATATTCAGTAATTTTGTCAAATTGCAAATAAAAAAGCACCGCAAATTTACGGTGCTTCTTCTTACTGAATAATTTATCTTATGTTTGAACTACAATTTCTCTTTTTATTGGAGTATATACTGCATCACTAAATCCAAGCATTGGGAAGAAAATAATGGGTAATAAAAGTAATCCAAATCCATAACCCACACTTTTTCCAAATGACTTTGCAAGATCAAATATTACAATTATTGAACATACTATATTTGCAAATGGTACAATAACGATTAAAATTATCCACCAACCAGGTCTTCTTACCATTTCCAGCCATAATATCATATTATATATTGGAATAAATGCTCCCCATCCTGGCTTGCCGGCTTTCTCAAATATTTTCCATAAGCCGATTACAGTAATAACCCAAATGACAAAAAATAAAAAAAATCCAAAACCACCACCACTTTTAGCTATTGTAAATAACAATGAATTCATAAAACGTCCTCCTTTTTTTATAAAACATTTGTGAAATTTCTTTTTGTAGTGTCAAGAATTTTACTTCTTGTAATTATTATTTACTAACAAACATTATAACCATCAATTCGCATGTTTATCTTTTTAGTTAATATTTATATTGACATCTTAACTATATAGTTAATTCCTGAGTCATGAGATATGAAGTAGCAAGGAGTGATCATGGAATTTAATTTATCTAAGCACAAAGCTAATGATACTATTGCAGATATTTTTCATTGTAAAATATCTACTTCTCTACCGTGCCCTCTTCTTGGTAATGAAGTATCTGCTGGATTTCCTTCTCCTGCACAGGATTATATCGAAGAGAACCTTGATTTGAATGAACACCTCATTGCTCATCCTTCTGCAACATATTTCGTGAAAGTTGCAGGATATTCCATGATAGATGCAGGAATTTATCCAGAAGACATTCTCATAGTTGATAGATCTGTAGAGCCGGCTCACAAAAAAATAGTGATTGCTGTGGTTGATGGTGAGCTTACGGTAAAACGACTTTATAAAAAAAATAGTAAATGGTTTCTGGCACCTGAGAATCCTGAATTTGAACCGCTCGAAATAACCCGAGATATAAACTTTCATATTTGGGGAGTCGTCATTTTCTCCATTCATAAAATGAGGTAACAATGACAAAAAACTCCGTGGCTTTAGTTGACTGCAACAGCTTTTACGCTTCCTGCGAGAAGGTATTTAATCCCGATATCGCAGATAAACCAGTAGGAATATTATCCAATAACGACGGTATTATTGTAGCTCTTTCCAATGAATTAAAAAAGCTAGGAATTTCCAGGGGAGATGCTGCCTTCAAAATTGATAAGAATTTTGTGAGAAAGCATGGCATTAGATTGTTTTCCTCAAATTATACCTTGTATGGCGATATGTCTGGCAGGGTTATGAATACATTATCAATGTTCACTCCTGATCTGGAAATATATTCTATTGACGAAGCGTTTCTTTCTCTCTCAGGATTCGGTCATCTGGATTTAACTGACTATGGCAGACAGATAAAAAAAACCGTGTGGCAACATACTGGACTACCGGTTTCAGTTGGTATTGGTCCCACTAAAACTCTGGCAAAGATTGCGAACCGTTTTGCCAAAAAGCACAATTTTGCAGAGGGTGTCTTTGATATCACAGATCATCCCGACAGAGATAAAATATTACGCTGGGTTGAGGTGGAACATATTTGGGGTGTAGGAAGACAGTATGCCAAAATGCTACGTCGCAATGGAATCACAAACGCTTATGAGCTTACTCGAATTCCCGATAAATGGATACAGAAAAAAATGACGATCGTTGGGTTGCGAATGGTAAAAGAATTGCGTGGAATATCCTGTATCGATCTGGAGATGGATATTAAACCAAAGAAGGAGATCGTATCATCTAAATCATTTGGAAATCCAGTGACTGATTTGCAGGATTTGATGGAAGCAACTTCCGATTACTGTAGTGTAGCGGTAAAAAAGCTGCGTTCTGAAAACCAGGTAGCTTCACTCATTATAGTATTTCTCACCACAAATAGATTCAAGAATGAATCGCAATATGCAAATTATGCTAGAGCACGTCTTCCTCTCCCCTCTGGATATACACCGGATTTCATTCATGCTGCTAATAGAATCCTCAAGAAAATCTACCGCGTTGGTTATAAATATAAGAAAGTCGGCGTAATGTTGGCTGATATCATGCATCAAAGCAAAGCTCCACTTGATTTTTTCCAACCTACATATCTGGATGATAATCGGAAGATCATCATGGATTGCATGGATGACATAAATGAAAAAATGGGCTCACACCAGCTTACCTATGCTTCTGCCGGTGTTAAAAAACCATGGCAGATGAAAAGAGAAAATCTAACTGACAGTTATACAACAAGTTGGAAACACATTCCGGTGGTAAAGGCAATATGACCAAAACAAGAAAGATCATTCACGTGGATATGGATGCCTTCTTTGCAACTGTAGAAATTCGTGATAATCCCGAATATAAAGGAAAACCAATCATTGTAGGGGGAAAACCAAATAGCCGTGGAGTAGTTTCTACTTGTTCCTATGAAGCCAGGAAATATGGTATACATTCTGCCATGCCAAGTTTTATGGCTTATAAGTTATGCCCGCAGGCAATCTTTGTACGAGGTAGATTTGAAGCCTATAGGGAAGCATCATCTCAGGTAAAGGAAATATTCTATGAATATTCTGACCTGGTCGAACCTGTCTCTATTGATGAGGCTTATATTGATGTGACAGAAAATAAAAAAAATATTACCTCAGCTACTCAAATCGCAATTGAAATCAGGAATAAGATCTTTAATAAAACAAGACTCACGGCATCAGCTGGAGTTTCTTACAATAAGTTCCTGGCAAAAATAGCATCCGAGATGAATAAACCTAACGGATTGATGGTTGTTACTCCCTTGAAAGCAAGACAAGTGCTGGAAGAACTTCCAATAGGAAAATTTCACGGCATTGGAAAAGCAAGCGAAAAAAAAATGAATCTGCTGGGAATTAGAACTGGTAAAGATCTGAAAGAACGTACATTACAAGAGCTGATGAAGCATTTTGGAAAGATCGGTAGTTACTATTATAATATTGTTCGTGGTATCGATGACCGGGAAGTGAAAACAGAGAGAATCAGAAAATCTTTGGGACACGAACGAACCTTTGCGAAAGATATTAGCGATGTGAATAAAATGGTGGAGATTCTTTTCAAACTCAGTGAGAAGATAAGCAAACAGATGCAGGAAAAAAAATTCAAGGCAAAAACTTTGACATTGAAGATCAAATATGCAAATTTCGATCTTGTGAGTAGAAGTAGAACACTTGATGTTCCATTTGATGAAGATTATATTATCAAACACCTGGGAAGAAAGCTGCTCCTGGAAACTCTGGGACCAAAATGTAAAATTAGGCTTTTGGGATTGAGTGTTTCAAACCTGATCTGGGAAAATGATAAAAGAGATGAACAGGAATTTTTTTCTTTCTTTAGTTCTGAGATGCCTGTTATTTAATTTTTGGAGATATTATGTGTGGAAGATTTGCTCTTTATAGCAGTTTTCAGGCAATAAAAGATTATGCTGATCTCTTAAATGAGATCGGTGAATTAGATGCAAATTATAATGTAACTCCCGGACAGGAAATTCCTGTAATTACCAAGCAAGGCGAGCAAAATATATTAAAATCCTGTAGATGGGGATTAATTCCTTTCTGGGCAAAAGACGAGAAAATTGGTTACAAACTCATCAACACCCGCAGCGAAACTATTGCTGAGAAACCAAGTTTTAAATACGCTTTCCAAAAGAGACGTTGTCTCATACCAGCAAATGGATTTTATGAATGGAGAAGAAGTGACAAGCAACCTTTTTATATTAATTTAAAAGACAGGGAGTTATTTACATTTGCAGGCATTTGGGAGATTTGGAAATCTTCCGTTGGAAAGCAAGTTTTTTCATGTTCAATTATCACTACTTCAGCAAATGAAATTCTAAAAGATATTCATCATCGTATGCCGGTAATTCTACCAAAGGAACAGGAGGATATCTGGTTAAACGATCATCGTAGTGAAATTCTACAAGAACTTATGACATCCTATTCTAGCAAAGAAATGCTTCTACATCCTGTTTCATTAGAAGTAAATTCTGCAAGATCCAATTATCCCGAATTGATTAACGCCATCTAACCAATCATACTTATATTTTGGGAACTATCTTATCATAAAACAACTTGCTTGTTTGAATTCATAAAATAACTTTGCCGAAGAAATGAAATTAAGTATGGATATGAAATTTTTGGAGAAATTATTAAAAAAAGTATTATATAAAAATCTATTTCTATATAATTTTCTAGTAACTCTCATCACTCTTTTCATCTTCTTTGGAATTCTTTTTCTGGGAAGTTTATTAGTTTTAGCGATTGGTTATTATTTTTTTAATTCTACCAATGCAGATGCTTCTTCATTAAGTTCAATCCTGCTTACGATAATCATTCCGATTGTTATCGGAATTTTAGACCTGGCATTATGCCTTTTCATTTTAATAACAAATTTAAAATTCAGTATACCAAAGGAGAAGCTTTGAATAAACTTAATGAAGATAATATCTACCGTCAACTTCAGCAGCATTTGGACAATTTTCCTATTGGTTTTCCTGCTGCTAAATCCGGTGTAGAAATTAAAATTCTTAAATTTTTGTTCACCCCTCTGCAGGCAAAAATTGCTTCTTGTTTGAATCTTGCTCCAAAAACACCATCTAAAGTTCTTCAAAGATTTATCAATAAATTTGAGATTGAAATGACTGAAAATGAAATAGCAGAACATCTGCATGAAATGTTCATGAATGGTTGTCTGGAACGTTCAGGCAAAGAAGGTTCTTGGCGCTATTCTAATGCTATGCTGGCAATTGGTATGTTTGAATATCATGTTGATAAGCTAACTCCTGAATTTATGCAGGATATGAATGATTATTTTGATGAAGCATTTGCTGCAGAATTTAATAGATCTACCATTCCACAACTTAGAACTTCTCCCCATCTCAAAGCTCTGGCACCAGATTACAAGA
>CAZSOM010000117.1:0-5645 GCA_964608295.1 uncultured Candidatus Cloacimonadota bacterium | reverse complement strand
CTCTTATTTTCCAACCAGCTTCTGATTTCGTTGTAGTTTACAATATCTCCATTACTTGATAAAGCATAAGATGGTCCTGAAAGTGTTTCCACAATATGTGGTTGTGAATTATAAACGGAAGAAGATCCACGCGTGGGATAACGAACATGACCAATGGCGATCAAACCGTTTAAGTTCTTGATCTTCTCAGGAGTGAATACATCTTTTACCAGACCCATTTTTTTTCTGAGCTTGATCGTTGTGCCATCATTCACTGCCATTCCACAGCTTTCCTGACCACGATGTTGTTCGGCAAAGAGCCCTAATGTTGCCATATTAGCAGCATTTTCACTACCAAAGATACCGATGATTCCACACATTTATTGTCCTAAATCACTTTTTCTTAAAACTGATTTTATTTTCATTTCCATTTAGCAGTCTATGAATATTTGCTTTGTGACGAATAATAATGAATAAAGCTATAATAAAAGTGAATACTAAGATTTCCAGTTCCGAAAATGAATTCCTGATATTTATTACCAATTCAGAAGTGAAGAGGGTGAGAGCTCCTAATATCGAGCCGAGAGATACAAATTTACTTATCCAGACAGTAATAATAAAGACGATTAAAGCAAGAGCTACAGGAATTGGAACAAGTGCAATAAAGACACCTGCTGATGTTGCCACCCCTTTGCCACCTTTAAAACTCAAGAAAACTGTGAAAATATGACCTAGGATTGCGAACAGCCCTGTAGAAATTATCAAAAGATCAGTTGGTTCAGGAATGATAAATCTGGCAATATTCACAGCCAGGAATCCTTTTCCTATATCTATGAATAGAGTGAATATTCCAACTTTTGTTCCTAATATCCGTAAGGCATTTGTTGCTCCCACGTTGCCACTGCCAAAATCGCGAATATCAATACCTTTAATTAATTTTCCCATGATGTAACTTGTGGGAATACTACCAAGTATATAAGCTGCAACAAAAGCAAAGATGATCATCATGCTACTTTTCTCTACTCCTGAATAATGCTTTAATCGTTGCTCCGCTGAATTTGAATTCTTCACGCAACTGATTTTCTAGATATCGTTTATAGTGAGTAGTTATCAATTTAGAGTTATTACAGAAGAAGACAAAAGTTGGTGGTTGAGTTTTAACCTGAGAGCAGTAGTAGATCATTGAATGTTTACCGCTGGAATGAGCTGGTGGAAACTTAGCTGTAACTTTCTGCAGGAATTTATTTAATTGACTTGTTGGTATCCTTTTCTTACTCTCTGCATCTACTTCAAGCAGTAATTCATAGATTTTATGTGCTCGTTGTCCTGTAAGAGCTGAAATAAAGATAACAGGAGCAAATTCAACAAATTTTAATTCTTGTTTTATCTTTGCGATAAATTTTCCGATTGTTGAATTATCCTTTTCGATCAAGTCCCATTTATTATACACCAGTATTATCTCTTTATAATTTCTAGCTGCATAGGATGCTATTCTTTGATCCTGAGTAGAAATATCATCATTAGCATCTAATAATAACAGAACAATATCTGCCCTGTTTATACTTTCGATGGTGCGCATCGTACTGAAATATTCCACACCATACTTAATGCGTTTTTTACGTCTCAGTCCAGCTGTATCAATAAAGGTGAATTTTTTATCTTTGTATTTCAGATCAAGATCAATAGAATCACGAGTTGTTCCGGGGATGTCGGTAACTATATTTCCTTCTGTTCCTGATAGCCTGTTTATCAGTGACGATTTGCCAACATTTGGTTTTCCAACAATAGCAACTTTGATAACATCTTCATTCACTACTTCATCTGATGAAAGTGTATCAATACTATTAACAACTTCATCCAGAAAATTACCGGTATTCCGACCGTGAATTGCGGCAATAGGGAATGGGTCACCAAATCCCAGCTGCATGAAATCATAGATTTCAAGCTCATCTTTCTCATTATCAGTTTTATTGGCAACCAATAGAACTTTATTACGATGAGGTGATAATATCTTGGCTACTTCCATATCGATAGCTGTCGTACCGGTTTTTGTGTCTACCACAAATAGGATGAAATCTGCCTCTTCAATAGCTACCTCAGCCTGGAATTTTACAGCTTTATCAATACTATTACTTGATTTTGGAATGATCCCGCCAGTATCGACAACAACGAAGTTGTGCCCGTTCCACTCTGCTTCTTCATACTTCCGATCACGGGTTACACCCTCCTCAAAATCGACGATTGCACTTCGTTTCCTGCAAATCCTGTTGAAAAGTGTTGATTTCCCTACATTAGGTCTTCCGACGATTGCTACAATGCTTTTTCTCATAACTATTTATTACCTTATGGATACCTTTAAATTTCACGGTCAATCTTTGCTCGAAGCTCAATCTGTCAAATTAAATGATGATAGGAATTTCCTAGCATTTTAAATCTATAACATTAAATCAATTATAAGTTAAAGCCCTTGACAGAATAGCTGATTATAAATTTTTAAACTGCAAAAAGAATAAGACAGGAGGCGATATGCTAAATACGAAAATCATCGAAAAAGTTATTGATAAAGCTCTTTCGAATGGTGCTGATTTTGCTGAGTTGTTCGTTGAGAATACTTTCAATTCTTCAATCGCATTTAATGACAATAAGACAAAGCAGAACATAGTTGGAAATGACTACGGTGCCGGCGTGAGAGTATTTTATGGTCACACTGCGATCTATGCTTATACGAACGATCTAAGTGAGGAAGCTCTTTTAAATGCAGCAGATGCAGTGAGTAAAGCTCAGAAAAGTAAAGATATAATAGCGTCAATTGATCTGACTAAAAAAGATATAAACAATATTCATCCGATTACTATACCAAATAGTACAATATCAAAAAAGGATAAAATCGATTTTATTCGCAAAATAAATGAAGCTTCCCGCGGATATAGCGAGCAGATCAGCCAGGTTGATATTCGTTTCTTGGAGAAGCAGCAGCATGTTATGATTGCTAATAGCGAAGGACTTTTAGTGGAAGACGACAGAAATTATTCACGAGTTTATGTTTCTTCAATTGCTTCTAACGGTACAGAAAAGCAGGTTGGTGGTGAAGGTCCGGGTAGATTTGCCGGATATGAATTCTTTAAATCTGTTGATCCAGTTAAACTTGGAAAAGAAACTGCCCGAGTTGCTGTAACCATGCTGAATGCAAATTATGCTCCCAGCGGCAAGTTCCCAGTAGTAATAGATAACGGTTTTGGCGGAGTTATTTTCCACGAGGCATGTGGTCATTCCCTGGAAACAACAGCTGTGGCAAAAGGTGCCTCTGTTTTCGTTGGAAAAATGGGTGAACAGATCGCTTATAAAGGACTTACAGCAATTGATGATGGAACCATGCCTAACGAATGGGGAAGTGAGAATATTGATGATGAAGGAATGGAAACAAAGAAGACAGTTCTCATCGAAAATGGTATCTTGAAATCTTACATGGTCGATAAAATGGGCAGCCTGAAGACTGGATATGCCAGAACAGGTAGCGGAAGAAGACAATCGTACAAATTTGCTCCAGCAAGCCGAATGAGAAATACTTATATAGCTAATGGAAAAGATGATTTCGATGAGATGATTGCTTCCATAGATGAAGGAATTTATGCTGCTAAAATGGGTGGTGGATCTGTAAGCCCGGGAACAGGTGATTTCAATTTCTCAGTTGGAGAAGGATACATGATTAAGAATGGCAAGATCGCTGAACCTGTTCGTGGAGCTACACTGATTGGAAACGGTGCTGATGCACTTTTAAAAGTAAGTATGATCTCTGATAATATGGAGATGGCACAGGGTATGTGTGGTTCTGTGAGCGGTAGTATTCCTACAAATGTGGGGCAGCCGGCAATTAAGATCGACGAGATAATCGTTGGTGGAAGAAATTAAGGGAGGAATTGAAATGTATACATCAGAATTCCAAACAATATTTAATTATGCAAAAGATAAAACTGACGATATAGAAATACTGCTTTCTACCGGTAATTCATTTTCTGTGAAAATAAATGAACAAAATGTAGAATCATTCAGTTATTCCGATTCAAAAGGAATTGGTGTTCGCCTGGTGAAAGGTGGAAGAGTAGGTTATGCTTATACTGAAAAATTCGATGAAGAAACATTCAAGCGCATTGTAGATGAAGCTATCGAAAATGCCAAATATACAGAAGATGATGACGTTGTGATCATGGAAAAATACCCGGAAAACACCGAAAAACCTAATGTCTATTCTGACAAACTGGATAAAGTTGATGTGCTTGAAAAAATTCAGTTGGCAAAAGATTTTGAAAAATTCGCCAAAGAATCTGATAAACGTGTTTTCAATGTACCTTATGCTGTTTATGGTGATGGTAAAAGTTATCAGAGAGTTGCTAACAGTAAAGGTCTCGACAGAGAGGATACCCAGAATTATGCTTATGGTTATGTTGGTGTTTTATCAGCAGAAAAGGATGATAAGCGAATGGGATTAGATTTTCATATAACAAGAGATTTCAAAGAATTTGATCCTAAAAAAATGGCTGAAGAGAGTGTGAAAAAAAGTACTGATCTGCTTAATGGGAAACCTATTGAGACAGGTAAATATCCAGTTGTGTTTAACAGCGAAATGATGGCAACAATGCTGGCAACTTTTGCCGGGATTTTTAATGCAAAATCAGTTCAGGAAGGCAGATCTCTTCTCAAAGGAAAAGTGGGTGAAAAGATAGCCAATGAAAAGGTTACGATTGTTGATGATGGTTTACATCCGGATGGTTTCTCTACTTCCGCTTTTGATAGCGAAGGATATCCAACTGAAAAGACTGTACTGATCGAAAACGGTGTTCTGAAATCATTTTTGCATAATACTATTACTGCTAGAAAAGATGGAATGACATCAACTGGGAACGGCTCACGCGGCTACAAGGGAACACTTGGAGTAAGCACTTCAAACTTTCTAATTGAACCAGGTGAATTTGCAGAAATGGATTTATTTTCCAAGCATGATAAGACAATTGAAATCGTTAGTATGCAGGGTATGCATTCAGGTGCAAATCCCATTTCAGGTGATTTCTCACTTGGTGCTCAAGGTTTCTTGTGGGAAAATGGGAAACGCCAACATTCCCTTAAACCATTTACTGTGAGCGGTAACTTCCTGCAAATGTTGAGCGGAGTAGAAGCGATAGCGGATAATTTCAAATTTGATATGAGCAGCAACGGTGCTTCCTCTGTATTGATAAATGAATTAAATATTAGCGGATAATTTACTTATTAAATTAAGTAATTTAAAATTGAAAGGTCAGATATATGTGTTATCTGACCTTTTTTTTATTTAGAGAACCTTATCAACATCCTTCACAATCTGTTCATCAATAAAACCATTTCTTGCCATGCTATATAGAATCGAAGTTGTTTCTATATGAGATAATCCCTTTCTATAAGGCCTATCCTCAGTGAGTGCCTGATAAATATCGATTACTGCTACCAATCTTGATTCAAAGTCAATTTCATTTCCTGATAGACTTTCCGGATATCCTCTGCCATTCAATTTTTCGTGATGATTACCAGCCCAATTGGCTATATCCTCAAATCCATCAATCTTATTCAGGGCAAGTTTTGTATAATAAGTATGTTTTTTGATCTCGCTGAATTCTTGAACATTCAATTTATCAGGT
>CAZSOM010000116.1:0-5672 GCA_964608295.1 uncultured Candidatus Cloacimonadota bacterium | reverse complement strand
ATAAACCTACAGTATATTCATTTAAGAGAGATTCATTAATATCAAATACTTTCACCGTGAAATTCTGCCCCCCTTCCCCTCCAAGCACAAACAGATTCTCTTCATTAGACGCGACCATTGTTCCACCAGGAAAAAAGGGATTTGAACTATTGTAAATCACCTCGAATGTTTCAATATCATATGCGTAAAGTAATGATCCAAAACCATCTCCAACATAAACTGTATTATTTGGCATTAATGTGAGATTACTGGTCACCCCGCCAATATCTAAAACATTTGTAACCGTATTTGTAGACGGATCAATAATGCAAATTTTACCAAAATTAGTGAGCCAGTCTCCTCCGCAACTTACATGAATATTCCCACTAAATACTGCCAGGAATTGCGGATTGATCTCGACTGGAATTGTTACTTCAACACTGAAAGAATCTAAGTTTATTACACTAACCGTGCAGTTGGAATAACCTGTTCCGTAATCACTATTCCCTACATACAACTTACCATTTAGAATAGTCATTCCGGCTGGATTTCCACCGACTGATCTAGAATTTACTACAGTATCTGTTTCCAGATCTAATTTATAAACCTTATTGATCAAGCCACCAGTGACATAAGCACAATCTGCATCTATGAGAATATCATAAGGATTTGAAGAATTTTCAATATAAATATCTGTAATTGTATTTCCTGTATTTAGATCAATCTTCTGGATGCTGTTATCACTAGAATTTACTACGTAAGCAAATTCACTGGTAAGCCCAACTCTGTTCGGTGTTGAACCAAGAGTACAAAATACTTCCTCTACTTCACCTGTTTCAAAATCAATTTTAGATAACGTCTCACTTCCTGAATTTACGACAAATCCAACTGTTCCCCATAAATTAAGTGTAGTAATCAAAACTAAAATAACTAAAATCTTTCTCATTTTACTATCCTTATCTATATTTTGTATTCAATTCCCAAGTTCATTTCCCAATTCAAACCAGGTTGTGGAACATGAACGTAAATTTCATACAATTTATTAAAAATATTGTTAATTCTTATTGCGGGTGTGAACTTAAAATCTTTCCACTCAATTGAATACTCACAACTTGCATTCAGCAGATCATAAGCTGGGAGTTGATGCTCATTAGTTGCTTGATAGGAATTTGACCATTGTTCACCTATAAGTTTATAGTTTATAATTCCCTGAAATTTTTTAACTTTGAGTTTCAGAGTCGTATCTAAGGAATAATCTGGAGTGTAAATTATTTTATTCCCGTAAGTAGGATCATCCTTGGATTTATTAATTGCTGTACTTCTGGTAAAAACTGTTCTAAACTCTAAAAATTTAAGAGGATGTAAATTCAATTCAAAATCCCAATTTTCAACTTCAGCAGAAGATAGATTTCTGGGCTTCCATTTTCCAAAAGAATTTATATCCCAAACAATCAGATTATCAATATCATCATGACGATAAGTAACTTTGAATGAGTTATTCCATATTTCAAGTTTTGAAAAGATCTGCCAGCTCAGGGAAGTTTCCGGCTTTAATTCAGAATTACCGGATACATGTGAATCTCCTTTCCAAAAGAGGCTGTAGTAGGAAGGTAATGTAAAACCATTTGCCACATTTCCACCAAAGTATATCTTAAAATAATTTTCATAGGAAAACTCCGGTTCCAGCTTCCAGCTAGTATGATCTGCAAAATCTGTTGTTTTATCCCAACGGACAGAACCAATTAAGCTTGTAGAATATGGAAAATGTTTTTGCTTCAATTTGCTTTTTCCAAAAACTGCGTAATTTTCCCTGAAAACTTTATCTATGGATTGAATTGGATAATTTAGATCAGTATATTTGAAATCTTCATATCGGTAATCTCCACCCCAATCAATATAAAAAACATCACTCAGATATTCTGTATGAAGTTTAATACCTCTACTAAGTTGCCGATTCTTGGCAAGTGTTGCCAAGTAAATATTGTTAGACCATGGTATATCTAGTCTGGTATTATCGTACAGAGATTCGTCGAGAGAATAGTGAATGTCAGTTTTAATTCTGTAATCTTCTAATTTAGCAGAGTAGTTGAAAATGTGCTTCTGTGATTGTCCACTTAACCTGCTGTCTTTATACTCTTCTAAAGACTCGATATTTCCCGGTAATTTTTTAAAGAAATCCTGGAAAAGTAATTTGTAGGAAATTATCCCAAATGCACTGGAATATCCTATACTAATATTTGCATCATAAATGGATTTTTCATTGTATTCCCTTTTCTTCAGTGTATCAGGATCATCGGCAGGAACATACTTAAAATCGTTTCGGGCAAAACTTTTTCTAAATAAAGCAAAAAGTTGTATTTTAGCATTTGCAACTGAAAATATTAGTGAACGTTTATCCAGACCAAATGAACCGAAAGTATGATTAGCACTTACCATACTTCTGTTCGTTGCTTGTTTAGTATTGATATTAATTATTCCACCCATCGAGCCAGCACCGCCAACACTGCTGGAACTGCCTTTCATCACTTCAATACTCTCAATGATCTCCGCTGGAATAGTGGATACATCAAATCCTGTTCCACTTTTGTTTAAAGGAATTCCATCCAGCATCACCAGCGTATGACGAGCTTTGTAACCGGGGAAAATGATCTTTTGTTCTTCTCCGGTTAGTGGAACCCCAGAAATTTGCAGATCAGTGTTTTCCCTGAGAATATCAGCAGCAGAACCGGAATTATTCCCAGGTTTAATTACAGTAATTTCATTCGAACCGATCAACTCTCTTTTCCGCTGTTCGAGTACTCTTAATCCCTGGATCGAGATCACATCTTTTTCTAAAATAACTTGTTTATCAATATCACCTGCTTTTAATGTTTTTTCTTTAAAGGAGATTTTATGGAAAACAATCACATCATTCGTTGATACATCAGTAAGCTTGAAATACCCATTCTCTTGTGAGATAACTGCTTTACTATTCACGCTAATTATTACATTTTCAATTGGTTCTCTTGAAGTGTTTACAACAAAACCTGTAATGTCCAAACTAAGAATTTTCATTGATATGGTAAGAAGAAGAAATATTATTTTAACTCGCATATTTCCCTGGATAGATCAAATTTGGCTTCCCTGAAACAGGATTTTTTATAATTTTAAGTTCAGTATTATATAATTCTTTTAAATTATCAGTATTGACAATATCTTCTGGAGCTCCATCAGCAATTACAACTCCTTTCTTGAGCATTACAATTCTTTCACAATACTCACTGGTTAAATTTATGTTATGAGAAACCAGGATTATCAATTTATTGTGCTCTCTATTTATCTCAAAGAGCAACTGCATTATTTCCAATTGATGATTTATATCGAGATTTGCAAATGCTTCATCCATTAATAGCACCTGTGTTTCCTGAGCTAATGCTCTTGCAATAGAAACACGTCGTCTTTCCCCACCGCTTAGCTGAGAATATAATTTATTCTTCAAGCTTGTAAGATCTAGCTGCTGCAAGATCTGCCCCACTTTTTCCCGATCAAGTATTGTATAATTTTGCCATTGACCAAGATAAGGGAACCTACCCATTAATACAAGATCTTCAACTGTATAATCAAATTGAAGTTGAAAATCCTGAGGAATTATGGCAATCTGCTTAGCCAGTTCCTGCCGAGACCAATCATGAAATTCTTTTCCTGAAATATAAACTTCTCCGGTTTTCTGTAGTTGGAAATCAATGATCGCTTTCAGTAAGGTAGATTTCCCAGCACCATTTGGACCCAAAAGTGCACAGAATTCTCCCTTGTGAAAATCGATTGAAAGATTCTCCAATACTCTTTTACGCTGATACGAAACACTAACATTTTTTAAACTTATCATATATTTTTTACCTTTTTCTAAAAAACAATTTGCCAATTCATACTAATTTTATATGTTATCCTCAAAAGGAGATGAAAATGATAATTTCAACGAAGACTGAATATGCTGTGAGAGCCTTATCGGAGCTGGCTTTGAATTCTAAAGTTAAGCCAGTTTCCATTAAGGAAATCAGTATAAATCAGAAACTTCCAATGAAATACATTGAACAACTCTTTAGGAAGTTGAAGCAGAATGGACTCGTTAATAGTGTCCATGGAGCAAAAGGCGGCTATCAACTTGCTATGAATATTGGTGATATTTCACTTAAAGATATCATGATAGCAGTAGATGAAAACTACGTAGCTCCTATCTGCAATGGTAAACCAGAAGAACATACACATTGTATCGGTCTGCCCTGTGGTTTTAAAACTCTATGGGATGAAATAAATGAACATACGAATAACTATTTTGATTCGATTAAGCTGGATCAGATAGTAGCAAAGTTATGAGGAAAATTATGGAAAGAATATATTTTAATAATTGCTTAACATCTAAACCTGCACCGGAAGTTGTAGAGATTACTACAAAGTACATGAAAGATAAATTTTATTTCCCTGAGAATTTCAATGCAATGGGATCGGCAACGTCCGACGCCCTAAACAAAGCAAAAAAGGTCATTGCAGATTCAATGGGAGCAAATGAACAAGAAATTCATTTTACTGCGGGTGGAACTGCAGCAAATAATCTGGCAATTAAAGGCTATCTTACAGCAAATTCCGATAAAGGAACACATATTATCTGCTCAGTAATCGATTATCCGGACATTTTAACTAATGTTGCTTTCTTTGAGAACAGCGGATTTGACGTGACCTATCTGCAATCTGATAATGAAGGATTCATTGATCTCGAGCAACTTAAGAATTCTATTCGGGAAGATACAATTTTGTTCATGACTACTATGGGAAATCATACCGTCGGTACAATTCAGCCAATCAAAGAGATCAGGGAAATTTTGGATAAAGCTGAACACCACATTGCAATACATGTTGACGCTTGTGAAGCTTACGCACGCATGCCGATCGATGTCAATGAACTGGGAATTGATCTCATGTCTATCAGTGCTCACAAAATTCATGGACCGCAAGGAATTGGTGCTTTGTATCAACGAAAAGGAATTACTTTGGGTCAGGTTCAACATGGTGTGAACAGGATGGATAACCTCTATACCGGTGGGCTGAATATTGCTTCAATTGCTGGCTTTGCCAAAGCTGTAGAACTTGCATTCAACAACCTGGAAGAGAATATTGCAACTATCCGTAAACTCTCTGATTATCTCCTGGATAAAATTGAATCAACGATTTCCGATACCTTATTGAACGGTCCTCGCGGTGCCAAGCGTGCATCTCATAACATCAATATCTCATTCGATTATATCGAAGGAGAAGCAATCATGATGATGATGGACATGCATGGTATTTCAATTTCTACCGGAAGTGCTTGCGCTTCCCAGGGTTTAAAACCAAATTATGTTCTTATGGCTCTCGGCAGAAATCATGAACAATCCCACAACTCAATGAAATTCACACTTAGCAGGTATAATACTTTCCAAGAAATTGACTACACCGTAGAAAAACTGTCTGAAGTGGTAAAGGAACTTCGTTCACGCAGCCCACTATGTAATTAATATATAAAGATAAACAAGGAGAATATGATGCAGTATTCACAAAAAGTTTTAGATCATTTTATGAAACCTCACAATGTTGGTAAGTTGGAAAATCCAGATGCTGAAGCTACTGAAGGAAGTCCAGCTTGTGGTGATCAGATTTCGATAACATTGAAGATCGATCCT
>CAZSOM010000115.1:0-5724 GCA_964608295.1 uncultured Candidatus Cloacimonadota bacterium | reverse complement strand
TGTTGTTTCAAGAACTTATACAGGACGTGTTTTACCAGAATATGGCTATGAAGGTGGAGGATTGTTTCTAAAAAAGATGGGAGTTCTACTTGGTGTTGAACTAACCGGGCCTAAAATGAGAATCAGATTGATGACCTTATTTGGAAAATTTCAAAATGCAAATATGGTGAAAGAGTATCTCATAAACAATAAGGAAAATTAAATGTTAACTATCTTGGAAATAATTGAGCAGTATTTTGCTCATCATATAATTTTTAGTGCTGGATTGCTGCTTATTGTTGGCTACATTTTCGGGCAATTAGCAGATAAAATTAAGCTTCCAACTATCACAGGTTACATTCTTGCAGGTGTCGTAATTGGAAGTTCAGGTTTAAAGATGATCCGGCATGAAAATATGGAATTGTTATATATTCTCTCAGAAATAACACTTTCATTTATCGCCGTTATCATTGGTGGTGAATTCTCATTTTACAAACTAAAACTATATGGGAAAAAGATCTTAATACTAACACTTTCACAAATGCTTCTCACTTTTTTCCTGGTTTCATACGGTTTATTGGCAATTGGTTTTTCCAATTATGTTGCTTTTGTTCTGGGAGCAATTTCTGCAGCCACAGCTCCTGCTGCAACGGTAGTGATTGTAGAGAAACTAAAAGCACGCGGAAAATTTGTGGATTATCTTTATGGAATTGTTGCATTGGATGATGCTGGGACGGTAATTTTATTCTCCATAGCATTTGCTATTTCCGGTTCCATGATGGGAGATGTTCAAGTGAACATTTCACATTCGATCATTCATGCATTTAAAGAGATTTTCATTTCAATCATCATAGGTGCAATCAGTGGATTGATAATCCATTATGTAACTATAAAAAAACATAATTTAAACGAGATAAAGATCATCTCTTTGGGTATGATTTTCATTACAACATCAATTGCGATTAGCCTGCATCTATCTCCTCTAATTGCCAACATGACACTTGGCATGATGATTATCAATTTGAATAAAAAGAATGCCCGAATTCTTTTCTCGTTCCAACCTATGACTCCCCCACTTTACGCCATCTTCTTTGCCATAGCTGGAGCAGAATTGGATCTTGCAGTTTTCAAAAATCCAGTAATATTACTAGCTGGATTTGTGTTTATAATTCTACGTTTTTTAGGAAAATACTTTGGAATTTATATCAGTGGAACAGCATTGAAGATTGACAAAGATGTACGAAAATATCTTGGTTTAAGCTTACTCCCGCAAGCTGGAGTTGCTATTGGATTAATGTTATTCGTACAAGCTTCCCCAATTGTTCTTCAAGCATCTGTTGAAATTCAAAATGAAATCACTCAAATGACAAATATCATTTTAATGTCAGTCTTTGTTAACGAAATAATCGGACCCCCGCTTTCTAAATTTGCGATCCTAAAAAACCTGAAAAGGAGAAAATAATGGAATTCTCGGAAATTGTTAAACTTGAATGTTGTGAAGTTGATTTCTCAGCTAAAAATAAAAATGATGCATTGCACAATATCGGTAAATTGTTGAAACGAAGTAGAGAATTCAGAAATAT
The DNA here is from genome assembly GCA_964608295.1 of uncultured Candidatus Cloacimonadota bacterium. Classification (GTDB taxonomy): domain Bacteria; phylum Cloacimonadota; class Cloacimonadia; order Cloacimonadales; family TCS61; genus Tenebribacter. The sequence goes on along the minus strand of CAZSOM010000115.1, from coordinate 4,162 downwards.
TGAAGAAGACACTATATTCAAAGCTCTTAAAGAAAGAGAAGATATGGGAAGTACGGGATTCAGCAAAGGAATTGCAATCCCGCATTGCCAACTTGAAGGGATTGATCATTTTATTATTTCTTTAGCAATTTGCAAAAAAGGTATAAACTTTGATTCTCTCGATAAAAAGAAATCCAGAATTTTTGTAACGATCGTTGGTCCTAAAGGAGATAGAGGAACACATCTAAAATTGCTGGCACAAGTATCTCTAATTCTGAAAGAACATGATGTATTAAACGAGATTCTTCTCTCATCTACCAAGATTGGGCTTTATGAAGAATTTCTCAGATATACTAATGATAATGTTACAGCAATTACTCAAAAAGGGAAAGAAGTTCTGATGCTGCTTTCGGTAAAAGATGAAAGCATCATGCAGGATATTACCGAGGTTTTCGTGGAATATGGCATTGAGAATTCGATCATTTTAGAGACTCAGAACATGGAAAACCTGATGTCCAAAACTCCTCTTTTCATGGGATTCTTTAACTTTACATCAGAAAGAAATTCTTCCAGTAAGATCTTTTTGGTTAAGTTGACCAAAGATCATATCAATGCCTTAATAAAAGGTTTAGAAGATGTATTTGGTGATTTGGATACTTATTCTGCCCTCAGCATCATCACACTTGATATTTTCTTCACAAAAGGAATTATGTAATGTACAATTTCGATAAGATCATTGATCGTAAAAATACAAAATGTTATAAATGGGATTATAATAAGGAAATTTTTGGAAAAGAGGATCTACTTTCTATGTGGGTAGCTGATATGGATTTTCAAGCTCCACAAGAAGTATTAAAAATTCTAAATGAACGTGTTAACCATGGTGTTTTTGGATATACCGGTCTAGTTGATTCTTTCTACTTATCAATTATAGACTGGATGGACAAAAGATTTAATTGGAAAATAAATAAAAACTGGATCGTTGTTACTCCGGGTATTGTTCCAGCCATAAATTTTGCCATACAAACCTACACAGAGAAAGATGATAACATTCTGGTTCAAACTCCTGTTTATTATCCATTTTTCACTTCGATTGAAAACAATGACCGCAAACTTGTTATATCTGAACTTAAGTTAATTGATGATCATTATGAAATGGATTTCGAAGATCTGGAAAAGAAATTAGCCGATGATGTTAAGATGATGATATTATGCAGTCCGCACAATCCGGTTAGTAAAGTATGGAAACTAGCTGAACTGCAAAAAGTTTCTGAATTATGCCTGAAATACAATGTTCTTCTCATTTCAGATGAAATCCATTCGGATATAATTTTTGGTGAGAATAAACATATTCCCATTCCAACAATTTCCAAAGAGATTGCAAATAATTCTCTTACAATGTTCGCTCCAAGCAAAACGTTTAATGTAGCTGGATTATCATTATCCTATGTGATTATTCCCAATAAAGATATTCGGATAAAATTCCAGAAGACACTGCTCAATTTAGGACTGCATGGTGGAAATGTATTTGGAATAGAAGCGTTGGAAGCATCTTACAGATACGGACAGAAGTGGTTGGAAGAACTGCTTAAATATTTAGAAAATAATTTTAATTTTGTATATGACTTTTTACAAAAGAGAATTCCTCAGATCAAACCTATAAAGATGGATGGAACTTATCTGTTGTGGCTGGATTGTAAAGAGATGAAACTTTCGCAGGAAGAGCTTGTAAGCTTCTTCATTAACAAAGCTGGATTGGCTTTTAATGATGGATCTAAGTTCGGTAAAGGTGGAGAAGGTTTCATGCGGATGAATCTGGGCTGTTCCAGAAAACTGATAGAGCAAGCTTTAATCCAGTTGGAATCAGCTTCTAATTCAACTCAATAATTAATTAATAAAAAAAGGGACCCTTATAAAGGATCCCCTTTTTACTTCTATATTAATGAATATCATCATACAGGATATTCTCCCATACTTCCCAATCATTTGGTGTACTACCCCAATTATAAACACCGTTCCAATCTCCATCAATCGGTGTTGTGCTTGCTCCATCTCCATTGGTGTCTCCACCATGCTCATCATCTTTGTAGGAAGTGAAATAGACACCATTTGCATCCCAGTTAACAAGGTTGTCTCCCATGTAATCCAAAGTTCCACCGTCAAACTTAAAGATAACATTTTCGGCAATAGTCAGAGAGTTGCCCGTATCAATATTAATACCTTGGTTCAGAGCATAGAAAGGTACTTCAGTTTCCGTCCATGAAATATTTCCTACTATATGGCAGCTAGTTCCTAGAGCATCTACATAAATGCCATTATAGAGATTAGTTTGAGTTGTGCTTTCGGGATTATGAAAGATATTGCTTGAATCCAAATTGAGTGAACCATTTATTCTCAATGGTCTCTCGTTATTATAGAATTGGTTAAAAGCAATCTCAGTTCCTGCATCAGCAAGCCAGGCATTGAGAACACATTCGTTTTCACCTTTATTATGTACAAAAGTGCAATTAGTAACACTCGCTGTAGAACCTTCATCTAAATCCAGAGTGTAATCTGCACCACTGCCACCACCATAATAAAACATGCAGTAGTTAAAAGTAGATATATTATTCATTTCCAAAATTTTGATGTAGTCCCAGTCTCCCGGACCGGCAGATGTAATAGAACCATCATTATTTGTATCACCACCTACAGAATCATCTTTATAGGAAGTAAACCAGATAGGCTGAGACATTGTGCCCTCTGCAATTAGAGTACCACGCACCCACCAGCTATTATTCCACAGCTTGATCATCACACCTGGAGAAAGTGATAATGATTTTCCCAGATCAATTGACATCCCACTGCCATCAAAAACAAATGGTACTTCAGTTTCACTCCAAGTTAAATTTCCTTCAACTACCATATTATTTACTTGGATTCCATTGTAATCATTTATGTCCGAACGTCTATCGGGATCATGGAAAATATTGGAATCATCAATATCGTATGAACAATTAATATTCAGTGGCCAAGTATTATCGTAAAATATATTGTTCTGAATTACTGTTCCAGTGTCGGCAAGACTTGCGTCAAGAGCACCTTGCTCTCCTTGGTTGTGGGCAAATGTACAATTTGTAACACTGGCATTGGTTTCAGAGTCTAAAGGCATTACGTGCCTATCTTGATAACTTCCTCCATAATAAATTTCACAATAATCGAAGCTTGATTGATTATTACTTCCAGCAACAGCGATATAATTCCAATCACCCCGGGCAGGATCGGTTGCATTGCCGTTACCATTCGTATCACCACCATGAACATCATCGTGCCAGGAAGTAAAAATTATAGGCATAAGTTCTGTACCCTCTGCTATTATCAAACCACCAGAATTCCCCAAAACACTTAAGGCACAGGAATCCATGAATTTTATTCTCGTCCCTGGTTCAATCGTGAGAACAGCAGAGATCATAATCTCCCAGGCTATCAAATAAATATTGTTATTAGTCCAGGTTGTATTTCCTACGATACTATTTTCAATTAAAACAACTGTAACTGGTTGAAGCTGGAAATCAACGGTGATAGTTTTTTCGGCATCTACTTCAACATCTGCCATTTCCTGCATATTAAAACCATCAGCAGTACAGGTAAATGTGTAAGTTCCTTCCTCAATTTCGAAAGAATAGGTTCCACCGGCTTCAGAGGTTACAACATCAACAATGCCATCATTGATAGTAGCACCACCAAGAGCCTCACCGGTGTTTGCATTTGTCACAATCCCTTCTACTATACCGGGTCCATCAGGTCCTGCTGGATCATTTTCACATCCAAAAAAAAGTAGACTAAATATCACCAACAGAACTGCAAATAACATGTTAATTCTTTTCATTATTACCTCCTGCAATAATTCGTTAATTTTGTTTATGTTGCTAAAAACTGCTAAAATAAAACTAAAGTCAAGATTTTAATTTACTTTATTCCATTCCACTGAAATACTTTCAAATCAATTATATCATCTGAAACTATGATGCTTTCACTTTCCAAGATAGCTTTCTGCATTTCAAAACCATCACCAGATCTCATTGAGATTTTACCCTGGGAATTGATCACGCGATGCCAGGGAAGATCATATTTTTCAGAAGACGAATAAAGAATCCTGGAAATCTGTCTCGCAGCTTTATTGTTACCGGCAAGTTGTGCAATT
>CAZSOM010000114.1:0-5770 GCA_964608295.1 uncultured Candidatus Cloacimonadota bacterium | reverse complement strand
TGTACGTAGATGATCCAAAACAGGTTTCTTCATCTCATCGGTAAGCCCACCATATTTGAGCTGTTTCTTTTCCATCAATTCTATCACTTTCCAAAATGATTCAACTGGAATAACATCATCACTCGCTAGTAAATTTTCTGTGGTTTCAGTTTGCAATACAAGTTCCTGCGAACCACTGATAAGCATATTGGTAAGTGATTGATAAACTATCTTTTGCAGTTCCCTCATATTGCCTGGAAATTTATACTTCTTTAGTTTATCCAGGGATTCGTAATTCAGTTTGATCTCATCAAAATTTGCATCTGTTGCTTGTTCACTGAAGTATCTGTTGGTAAAAACTGCGATCATTATCTCCAGATCTTCCGGTGTATCTCGAAGTGGTGGAATATAGATCTCAGATCCTTTTAACCGGTAAAAGAAATCCTCTCGGAAAGTTTGTTCCTGTACTTCTTCATATAGATTTTTATTAGTTGCATAAATGAAACGTGTTTCGATCTTTTTCTCTTTGCTGCTGCCTACTTTTAAAATTACTTTTCGTTGAATTGCTCTTAACAATTTCGCCTGTTGGTTCATCGGCAGGTCGCCGATTTCATCAAGAAATAGAATTCCATTATTCGCTTTTTCAAAAACTCCGATTCTTCCACGTTTGTCCGCTCCGGTAAAAGCACCGGATACATAACCAAACATTTCACTTTCGAAAAGAGTATCTGGAATTCCAGCACAGTTCTGTACAACGAATTCTCCTTTACTTTGCCCTAGAATATGGATCGCGCGTGCCAGTATTCCTTTTCCAGTTCCGCTCTCGCCTTTTATCAATACATCGGATTTTAGATTTTTTGCATAGAAATTCAGCAGTTCATAGTTTTTTTGCATTTGTGGATTTTTGGAAATTATAATTCGTGAATATCCTTGTAACACTAGTTCAATTGCTGTCTTCAAGTAACCCGGATTGATATTATTTTTCGGCAGGAAAATATCAATTCCATGCCTGTATAATTTGTATATATTTTCAAAACCATCATCTTCAGAAATTCCGATTACTTTAGCTGTTTCTTGATTATGTAGAATCTCAAAAAAAGCTGATACATTTTCGGGATCAGCAATAATCAAGTCGAATTTATAATTACTTAAGGATTTTTCTAAATCTGAAATCTGATTAAGGAATGCATAATTCTCGGTATTTGATATTTGATGGATTTTCTTTTCGGGAAGTGTGGGATCATAATAAAGAATAGTTTTTTTTAATCCTGCTAACCATTTCAAAAAGTTGTTAAATTCTCTTGTTTTCATAGGTTTCTCCACTACTTCTCGGGAAGATCATATGCATCTTTAGTTGCAATTTTACCTTTTTTAATAAAGTCATGATTATCAGAAAGCATACATGCAAATACGTAAAAAAACATCCCGTTTCTTTTATTCTGCAAAGATCGAGTTCTTTTAAAATCTCTGAATTCATAGAAAGAACGCAGTAGAGCAGCTGATAATAAAGACAATAAAAATGCTTTCTGTGAATTTTGTCCGAACTTCTTTTCGAATGGATATATTTCTCTAATAATCTTTGTAAAATTTGCAAGTGAAGCTGGCGAACCCAAAGTTAAATCAGGATTTTTGAAGAAAGAAATTATCTGTTCAGTAAATTCAAGAATGTTGTCTTCATCTTGAGATGCTTCCGAAATAAATATCTGCATTATCCAGGTTATCATAAAGCTGAGATCATACAAAAAAACAGTTTCACGAGTTTTCTCAAAATCGATAAGCACGAAATTTAGATCAGATTTAATAATGATATTATCCAGATTCAAGTCTCCGTGGATCGTGGAATAATTACAGCTGAAACCTTCCTGATTCCAATCTTTCTCTTGAGAGAGAAAATAAATTACATTCGGGTATAATTTGCCTTCAAGATTAATAAATTTTTTATCTGTTTGAATGCCGAAATCATCCCACGAAAAGGTTTTAATCTTATCGAAATTATATTCTAAAATATGTTTTAAATGTTCGATAGCAGGCAGAAATTTATTATTCGAGATCTGATCAAATTGTTTTTCATAGAACGTTTTTATCTCCGTGAAACAAGGCAGGTATTTTCGAAAGTCATTCTTCAAGCCTTCTCGAAGCGTTACCACATCTTTCGTGCTTTTCTCATCAGCAAAAGAACTGAGCAACAGATTCATTTCTTTTTCATCATACAAAATTTTGGAATTTCTAAGGAAGATGGAACTTTGTGGGATATATTGTTGTATGGAACCATTCCAACTTGCAGAAAGAGCTTTGTAACCTTCTGCTTCACGGAATAGTTCATTCTCACTTTTACCCGGATCTATCTTAAGAACACCGAAGTTTATAGAATTATCAGCTTTAAAGATTATTTCTGTAAGAATAACTTTTGCACCTGAATAGCCACTGTCTAAAGATCGCACAATATTTATGTTAGCAAGGTTCATTCCCTTTTCATTTAGAGCTTTTAGTAATTCTTCTCTATCAATATTTATTTCAGTTAAATTACCGAAAGACTCTGGAACATTGGAATCAGCCAAAAGTTCTATAGCTTTTCTCTTGCATAACTCTGCATTTTCGAAATCACCAAGTTTATGATAAGCTTTTTCCAGTTGTTGCCATGCTTCAGGATTCTTCTTCTGGATTTTTATAGCTTTTGAAAAATTAAGAATTGCTTTTTCAAATTCATCATTCTCCATTGATTCTGCACCGGAAATGAGTAATTTCCTGATTTTAAAAGAGACAAAAAAACTTTTCCAAACCAGGAAAAGAGCTATGAGAGCTAGCAATCCAGCAGATAAATAAATGTTTAAATATTTCGACTTCTCACCAAATGATTCCTGCAATTCCTCATCCTGCATTTTGAACATATTGGTGGAATATCTATCAGGTTTAAGCGTAATTTCGTACATATTATTTGCTTCTGTGATTAGCTCAATTGTGGGGAAGGCTGTGTTTGCTTCCAACATCAATTCCATTTTTCCAGCTTTTCTTACCCACATTAGATATCCGTCTGAAGCTAGTTTGCCGATATACTTTTCTCCATCAAAAATTTTGTATTCTTTAACTCCAGAATTATCCTTTCGGAAAAGTTTAATTGCTGATTTTCCAATATTCTCATAATTCTGTGACCACAATGCACAAAATGAAAAGATAAATATTAATAGTAAAATTAGTTTGTGTTTCATTCGAACTCTTTTTGTAGGTTCTGGAAATTTTCAGAATAGATTAATTCATTATAAAGTTTGCTGGCAGACTTTACTTTCTGCAATAATATTTCTCTAATCTCTTTTTTGGGAATATTTAACCTAATATAAGAACGATAATTTTTTTCAGGTATGATCATTGTTTCTTGTCTGGTCAAAAAAGAATTAGTGAATTCGAAGTTCGAGACAATATTTACTATTTGATCAGACATCTTTAGCGAAATAGGATCGGAAACAATTGCTTCTGCAATATACAATTTCATTAATGAATCTGCATAGTTTAAGACGATTTCCTTTTTGTTCTCGTTTCCCCTGGCAATATTTTGAGATTCAATCTGCGAGTTGCTCACACCTGTCCCGAAGGAATACAAATAGTCTGCATTGTCCAGCTTTCCCCACCAATCAGGATAAAATGGTGTGGTTTTAAAACTCATAATCGGACTTTCGGAAGTTAGTTTGCCGTCAGATGCTTCTATTTTCCAGAAATAGTCTTGTTCGAACTCTAGTTTATTCAAAATAAAAAAATTATCAGTTATGCTTGTAGAAATTATATTTGTTGAATCGATATTAACATCATGGCTTAAATACAAGCTAAAGATAAGTTTATCATTATCAATATCTGAACATTGCCAACTGATTTTCAGAGAGTTTATTTCAACGTCCCGTAATTCATTTTCAGGTAAGAGAGCGGTTGGAATTTCAGGAGGATGATTTGTATGAGAAAATTTAAACAAAGAACATCCACTGATAAAAACTATAAATAGTATGACAAACCTGATAATTCTCATTATTGCTCCTACAACTATTGGATATTGAAGAAAATTGATGTTACGATGATTGATGTCAAGAATAATAGTTTTCTACATGTGGTAAGAAATATAAGCGATTCCAGTTTCTAATTTCATAATTCAACTGAAACGCTTGTTAGCACCATCTGTTCTATTTTAACAGCAAACATTTCTTAACTGATTCAGTTTTGCCATTTACGTTCAATCTATAGAAATAAACACTAGAACTTACAGGTTTATTATTCTCATCATCACCATTCCAGATGATTGAGTGATGACCTGAATTAAATTCATTATTAGCTAAAGTTTTGATTTTTTGACCTTTAATGTTAAATATTGAAAGATTTATATTAGAATCAAGTTGGATGGAAAATTCGATTGATGTTGTTGGGTTGAATGGATTAGGGAAGTTAGTCATTGGAATTTCTGCGAGAATGAATTCAGTTAACTCAGTAAAGTTTTCATACGAAAAAATTCTTCTATCATCATTAACCCACTGTTCATCTTCCCAATCTTCACGAATTTTTATAATTTCATTATCATTTTCGTCAAATGTATTTGTGTATCTAAAAAAATTTCTTAACTCTCCTGAAGAATTGTACGACTGATACATCCATTCAATTTGATTCTGATTCTCATCGTAATCAAATGAATTGATAGACTGATCCTCCCAATTAGTTGTAGTTAAAATTTGTCTTAGATTTTCAATAAGATTAAGATTTTCATCATAAGAATACAAATTTCTAGAAGAAACAATCCAGTTGTCATTATACCACAATTCTATTAATTTTTCTTGAAGTAAATTTTCATTATCATATGTATAAGTATATTTACTATTGTTTAACCATTCTATATTTTCCCAATTCAAATTTATGATTTCTACTAAATAATTGTTTTCGTTGAAAGTACTTAGTATTTTATAGTTATAGTTCCATTGTTCAGATTCCCAAAACTCATATGATTCTTCTATACAGTTCTCACCATCATAGACAAATAGAAATCTATGATCATTTACCCAATCAGAATTTATCCAATATTGATAACGTTTTTCAGTCATCAATCCATTATTGTCATAGAAATGAGAAAATAATGAGGAATTATCCCATTCTCCATCGATGTATGCTTCTTCTACTATTTCTGTTACATTGCCATCATTATTATATGAATATAGCAGTCTTCCCATTATCGTCCATTGATTATCAATCCAGAATTCCATAATTCTCTCTAAAAGTAAATCATCAGAATTATAGCTGTAGATGTATTTTCGATTATTCAACCAATTAGATCCATCCCATCCTTGCCATAACTCTTCTACAACTCGATAACCATTTTTATCTCTATGAGTTGTTGATAAAATTCTTTCTGGATCATTTAGAACTGCTTCTTTCTTGAGATCATGTAAATTACTCTGGAAAACAGTATCTTGAAAATGTTTCAATGAATTTACATTTTCCTGAATTTGCGAGTAAGCCGAAGTTATCATCAATATCACAAATGCGCAAACTAAACTCTTTTTCATTGCTCCTCCAATTAATCTTTACTTAACAATTTAACACTTGGTTCATGAACAATATTATTCCAAACAAATCAAACTTTTTTTTACAAAATCTAATTTTTGTTGAGGATCTTCTTCTAGGCTTTCGATAACTTGTTGTTGCTGTGATTTTATCCAGTTATAATCTTGTGATGGACAGTCACTGTAACAGCTTACTTTAAAGTCTCCATTTTCATTTTGCCATACAAATGTTTTTGTTGACATTTTTTTGGTGTTAAACCCTC
>CAZSOM010000113.1:0-5778 GCA_964608295.1 uncultured Candidatus Cloacimonadota bacterium | reverse complement strand
GTCTTGATAACTCTGAAGGCTTATTGACTCTTTCTCCTCAGGAAAGCCTCTATATTTGTAAGAATGACAGAACTCTTAAACACGATCTGCTGGAATTGTTGATCACCAGTAAAGTTGGGGACAGAAATGCAGAAGAGAAAGCAAACAAAATCATTCAAGAATTCTTAGAGCAAATAAAAAAAGATGTAAATGATTTATCATTCTATGAGAATAACTATATAGTACCTTCAATCACAAATGAAAAATATTCGGAAGAGCTGATCAGTCACAAAGGAGTAACACTATTAGAGCTCACTCAGAAAGGTTATCCTGTCCCAGATTTCAGCATTTTAACTTCTAGATCAGACATGGTAGATGAAAACAAGAGGGAGAAATCAATATATAAAACAATCAGTAATTTAGAAAAGTTATCTTTTCAACAGCTTGATTCAAATGAGACTCCATTGGTATTTGCAATACGTTGTGCCATGCCCTCTTATATTCCAGGCGTGATGCCTACTTTTTTAAATGTTGGCGTAACTAAACGATCATATAAAGCTTTGTGTAAAATCCTTGGTAATGAGGTGGCAGGGAAGATCTATTTGAATAATCTTCAGACAATAGATTATCACCTTTTCAGTAATTTCTATGATCCTGTTGATCTGGATGATGATGACACTGAAGCATATCTTGAAGCTTTATATGAAAGAATAGCTGCTAGAGATAAGAAGCTGCTCACTGATGCTATGCATCAAGTCAAATTTTTCATTAGGCGTGCATATGAATATTACACTGTAAACAAAGATTTGCTGCTGACATTTTTCCGAAGTGCAGAAAAATATCCATCTCTTATAATGCAGAAAATGGTTTGGACTGTTCGCAATTATCAGTCTTATCCTGGAGTTCTTTACAGTCGTCACTCTCGTACCGGATTGGGAATCCAGATTGAAAGTGTACCTGAAATTTTTGGGGAAGAGATCATGACAGGCTTGGTTAATGCTGAAGATCATGAATTTTTTGATCGGATTTCGATTAAGGAAAAATTCCCGGCTGTTTATCATTTTGAGCCTTTATTAGATCAACTTGAGGAGATGCAAAAATCTCCGGTAACTATTGAATTTGCTGCTGAATCGAATGGTAGTTCGAACCTCTTCGCTATATTGCAGTTAAATAATTCAGAATTAACGGGAAGAGCAATTTTGCTCTCGGGTGTAGATCTTTTTCAAAAGAAAATAATCAGTGCACAGCGGTTGATCGAATTGATAAAACCGTATCACTTGAATCAAATTTTCTCAGAACGTATCGAACGAAAATCATTGTCAAATTTAGAATTTTTCGGAAAAGGAATTTCTGTGCTTCCACGCTCAGCAGTTTCTGCAAAAGCATATTTCTCAGCATCTGCTGCCTTAGATGCAAAAAAACGAGGAGAAAAAGTTTGTTTTTGTAAGGAGAGTTTTGTTCCTACAGATACATTGGTAATGGGTGAGGTGGATGCAATTGTCAGTTTAACTCCAGCAGCTATACATGTAGTTACAGCTTGTCGAGGGTATGGTGTGCCAGCATTTCTTGATCTGGAAAAATTTGGTATTCAATTCAATAATAATAATCTGGTTAATAAAAAGGGATTAATGATAAACGAGGGTGACTGGATTACTGTTTCCAGTAAGAAACAGAATATTTATTTAGGAGAGGCTAAATATATTCCTGCCAGGTTCCAAAGGTATCTGGAAGGAGAAAAACTTGTTTTGGAGCCTAAAGAAGAAGTCGTGTTTATTAATATGTCCAAAGCATTTAAGGTATATGACAAAGTTGTGGAAAATTTGGAGTTAGATCAAATCTCTGAACTTGATGATCTGATAAAGCTTATTAGAAATGATCTACAGAAGAAACCGGAAAAAGCTAAGAAAATTGTAAATTCCTGGTTTGATTCAAATACAGAATATTATGTAGAACAGATTCTATTGAGCGAGCTTGGATCACATCAAGATCAGAATAAAATTTATGACCTTTTTAATATAGAGCGGAAAGTTAAATTCTTCAAACAGGCAATACAATCATGTTTAGATAATAATCAGAAAGGATTTAATGCTGGTTCATTCATGTTGGGAAGATTCATTTGTATTGAGCATTCGACGGAATTTTGGAATGCTTTGCAGGTTCATGAAATTGGTTTTATGTTAAATGAATATATCCTCTTTGAAAAGTACTTGAATGTACTTTACGAAGTTGGAGAAAGAGAGGTGAACAGGGCTCGCAAGAAGATATTAAATGAAGGATTGGGTGATATCAGGGTTAAACTGGGAGATGCAATGGTGTTTATGTCCTTAAAACTATCTGATCAAGACCTGGATAAAGTAAAATCAGTATGTGAATTTGAATATGATAAGGGAACAATTTCCTTAATTGAAATTCTACAAAAACCTTTTGGTTATTTTTATAATTATTATGAACAATGGTCATACAGCAGATTGGAAGAGTTGTGCAAACAAGAAGAAGTTGACATTCCTAAAAAGTATGATATTTAATAAATCGTAATTTTGCCTACAACAAATGCTGCTCAATCCTTTTATTGACAACATTTACAACAAATAATTTATAATCAGCAATATGGAAGAAAGACTTGAATACAGGATATTCACATATTCTGCGTATCTATTAAACAAATTTGGAAAGAAAGTTTTCCGGGTAGGATTGAGTACAGGGAAAATATGTCCACACCGTGAAAAAATGGGAGGTTGCGTATTCTGCAATCCAACAACTTTCACTGGAGAGTATCAATCTGGTAATCTTTCTATTGAGGAGCAATTTAATGATGCGATTCCCAGGATTAAAGAAGCTTGTGGAGAAGTTAAATTACTAGCCTATTTCCAGGATGAAACTTCTACTTATGGGGATATTGAGTTCCTCAAAAGTAAATATGATCAAGCTCTTTCACATCCTGAAGTTATCGGATTAGTTGTTTCCACCAGACCAGATTATATAAGTAAAGAAGTTATTGAATTGTTAGCTTCATACAAAGTTCTTGTAACAATTGAAATTGGCTTGCAGTCAATTCATAATAGAAGTTTGGAATTTTTAAATCGGGGTCATACTTTCGAGCAAGTTGAAGACTCAATTAGAATGTGTAGAGAAGCTGGATTAATAGTAGGAGTGCATTTGATTCTGGGTATTCCCGATGAAACTTTTAGTGACATGCTGCAAACCATCAAATGGGTTTCCTCCAATAAATACATCAAGCAGGTGAAATTTCATAATTTAGTAGTTTATAAAAATACAAAATTAGCTGAGATGAAGAACATTCCTAAATATACAATTGAAGAGCATATTAAGAATTTGAGCGAGTTAATTCCTTATTTACGTGGAGATATTGCAGTAACAAGGTTATTCACTTCGAATATTAGAAGAACGCAGATTGCTGCTGATGCATATAAAGGGAACAAAACTCAATGGATGAATGAACTAAGAAAAACTTTATATAAAAATAATATCAATCAAGGTGATAATACTGATGTAAAATATGATTTTAAAAATTATTACAAATTGTCATCCTGAGGTAGCTTATAGCTTTACTTTCGAAGGATCTCTTGGAAGAGCTTGCAGTTTTACATCTTACCAAAAGAGAGATTCTTCCAAAGAATAACGTGAAAGATTAGTCAGAATGACAGACAAGGGAAAAACGGAGGAGAAATGATCAATCCATATAAGGTAGTAAAAGAGATTGGATTTGAAAGACTGGCAGGAAGTGAAGGAGAAAAGAAAGCAATTAAAATTCTGAATGGATATATCAAAGCAATGGGTTTGAAACCAAAACTTGAACCATTTGAACTCACCTCTTTTGATGCTGGTTCTGCTATCATTAAGGTAGAAGGTAAAGAATTTGCTGCTCTACCGTATGGACTGAACGAAAACGCAGTGATCAAAGGTGAATTGGAAGTTTTAGAGAATATAGATATTATTGATTATAACAAAGGAGCATATGAAGGCAAGATTGTGATGTGTTATGGTTTCAGCCGAGGTATGGCACCAAAGTTGAAAGCTGCTGGAGTAGCTAGTTATATCGGGATTGGTTCTCCTCATAGAAAAGCGACGAGTCTATCTCACAGACAAAATTCTTATAAAGATGGTTATATTCATTCAATAACTATCACTCATGATGATGCAATCAAATTGAGAAAATATGACGGTAAAATGCTTTCAATTCATATTAAACAAAAAGTTGAGAAACGAAAAGCACAAAATATAGTTGTAGACATAAAAGGAAAAGGATTTGATAAGAACTTAACATTAGCAGTTGGACATTATGATACTGTTGCACACAGTGTTGGTGCTTCTGATAACAGTGGAGGAACTGTTACCTTGCTTAAAGTTGCTGAATATTTTGTTAAGAATCAACCTCAACGTGATTTGAGAATTGTGTTTTTCAGTGGAGAAGAATTGGGATTACTTGGTAGCCAAGCCTACGTGAAAAAACATGTAGAAGAGATTAAAGACAGGCTTAAATTAGTAATAAATATTGATGTAACAGGAGATGCCATCGGGCATGATCATTTCAATGTGATTGGTAGTAAAGAATTGTTGGGGTATACGGATGGAATAACCAAAGAGATAGGAATGGTCTTTAAATCTAACATTGAAATTTTCAGTAGTGATGGAATGCCCTTCACACCTTACGAGATTCCTTCTGTGAATGTTTTTAGAGCTGGTGGAAAAGCAACCAGCATGATCCATACTCCGGATGACAGTGTGAAGAATGTAAGCTTAAAAGGTTATGATACGACCATAAAAGCAACAATCAATTTACTTGATCACATTTTGAATTCAAAAGTTTATCCTGTGAAAAAAGAAATTGATAAAAGCTTGAAAGAAAAAATTGAAATATACCTTTGGAACCTGAACTATGAAAAACCGGAACTTGAGTGGGAACCAAAATATAAGAAGTAAATCAATCAACTTGATTAAAATTGATTTAGGTAAATGAATGAGAAAATTTGAAAATAAAATACGAGAAATTTTAATAAAACAGAATGTGATCATTGGTATCAAGTTTATGCTATTGGCAATAATTATTGTACTTCTCACATTCAATGTTTTTTATGCAGTTTATTCACCTGCATTTAGTTCCCAAGGAGCATTATTCCTTTTTGCGATCAGTCTCAAGATATTTCTGGCTCTTGTTTTTATTTATCTTGTTCTACAAGCTAATAGAGCACTACTATCGCAGTTTGAAGCTGCCAAATACCTGGATAGATTTAATCAAGACAAGTCTGATACTTATCAAAATGCTCTTGAATTGAAACATGAACTTGGTAAGGGTGAAATATTAGAACGAATCCTTAACAAGGCTGATAAAAAGGCACAGGATCAAACAGTAAAAACAAATACAACTAAATTAAAGCCGATGATAATTTTTACGATAATTGTGATATTTTTTTCTAGCTTACTCTTTGTATTTAATTCAGTGCGTTTCTTACAAGTTTACAATTTTTTCAAATTGAGAGAACTTCCTCAAGCGCAACACAAAGATTTTGTAGAGGTTGATCCGGGAGATCTTTCGCTGACACGGAATTCCAAATTAGAAATAAAAGTTATTGACCCCGAACCGGAAGTTGAGCATCAGTTCTTTTATAAGATCGAGAAAAATTGGCGGGAAGAGAAGTTGCTTGATCATAAAAAGATCTTCAATGACCTGGATTTTTCATTTTCCTATTTCATCAAAACGCCATTTGCAGTGTCCGATACTTTTCAGATTACGGTTTATGAACTTCCCATGATCGAAGAATTAATAATTCGTTATGAATA
>CAZSOM010000112.1:0-5836 GCA_964608295.1 uncultured Candidatus Cloacimonadota bacterium | reverse complement strand
GATTTAATAATACATAAGATGGAATTAAGTAAACCGGCTGAGGAACCATCATCATGCTGATGAAAAGGTAGAAAATGAAATCTTTGCCTTTAAATTTCATTGTAGCAAAGGCGTAAGCAGCCAGTGAACCTGTTATCATCACTCCAAGTACTACAGAAAACGAGACAAATATTGTATTAATGAAATACCGCTTAAAAGGCACCTTAGTGAAGGCTTCTTTGTAATTTTCAAAATGTAATTTAAACTTTTTTCTATTAATAATTCTTGAACTGGCAACTTTTTCGTAAGAACGGATACGATTCATATTCTCATCAAATACATGAATGAAAGTGCTGTCTCCTTCGACCTTAACAGAAGTTACTCTGTAAACTTTTCCATCTTCTTCATAAGTTGAATATTGCTCTATTGGCAAAAATCCAACATTTCCTTTATTAACTTCCAATTGAGATTTCACAGAAGTGGTTAACATCCAGATAAACGGAATAACCATCAGCAAACCGCAAACACTTAATATAATGTAAGATATTGATTTTTTCATTTATCTATCCTTAATAATGAACTTTCTTTTCCAGTCGTTTTTGGAAAAGTGTAAGTGTGAGGATTATTCCAAATAACACTAAAGCGATCGCGCTTGCATAACTAAGGTTATTACTTTCTCCAAATCCTTTATCAAATAAGAAGTACACGATTACTTTGGTTGTGCCAAGCGGACCTCCTACGGGTGGACCTGTCATCAGGTAGATTTGAGAGAACACCTGGAAAGTTACGATTATCTGCATCATTAAAACATAGAAAGTGGTTGGAGAAATTAACTGCCAAGTAATTTTGAAAAATTGCCTGATCTTACCTGCACCATCAATATCAGCAGCTTCATAATATACTTTGGGAATATTCTGCAGTCCCGCCAGGTAGATTATCGTATTGTAGCCAAGTCCTTTCCAGATAGTTACAATGATAATACAAAAAAGAGCCAGTGAAGGACCACCCAGCATTAAATAAAGTGTATTATAACTCATGCCAATTTCACTGGAGAAGGATTGAACAAAACCGGTAAAGTTCAAACCTAAACTGCTTAAAAAGATATCAATTATTCCCCTGCTTTCTGCTAACCAACCCATCGTATCTAAGCCGATTTTAGTTAGGAAAAAATTTGCCAATCCAGTCTGTTGATTGAAGATGATCTTCCAAACAATAGAAATAGCCACCATTGAGGTTACGGTTGGTATAAAATAGATCGAACGAAAAAGACTTTTCAGTTTCTCAATTCCATTCAGGAAATTTGCAAAAACCAGCGAAAGCACTAAACTTGCCGGTACAACAAAGATCACTAAATAAAATGTATTCAGCATCGACTGCCAGAATTCAGCATCATGAAACATCATTATATAATTTTCAACTCCGATAAATTTACCAGGACCTGTTATCGTCCAATCGTAAAAACTTACAACGAATGATAAAATAATCGGGATCAAACGGAAAATAATTATGATGATTGCAGCCGGTAAAATATATAAATATGGACCAAAATCAAATTTCTTTTTCATACCATTCCCTTTAAATTTCCTCTCTATATTTTATTCATGTTCTCTGATGTCAATTGAATTTTAATTTGTTGTAATAAGATGTTAAAATTATTTGTATCAAAGAATATTTTGAAAATATCTTTGTGATATTAAAGTAAATAAATTGTTAGCTTTTAGTACAGTTTTTGACCTGAATCGTAATGGTATCTTTTAAACTATGATGAAAATACTCATAGACATGAAGAAAAAAAATATTATGATTTTTGTGTCTCATTATAATTTCCAAACTGTTTGTAATAAAAAACCTAACGAATTAAACAAATTTATCAAAACGCATAGAAATATTATGTTTCAAGATTCGAAAAAAGTTAATACTTTGTAGTTAAGTACATCATTTTTTGTGGCATCAAAAATATAGTCAGCAAAATTATCACTATTTTTTTTATATTTTATCGAAATCAACCATAAATATCTTGAGTTTGGAGAGAATATATAGTCCTCTATTTCTATTTTAAGTTTTTCTTTTACTCTCGGTAATATCTTTTTTATTAAAAAATTTTTGTACTTATTGCTATCAGTTAATTCAGTAGTGTAATAAAAGAAATCTTTATTTATAATAAATTCTGGATCATTTATCAAATCTTGCATTGTGTCATATATTTTCCAATAATGTAATCTAATATTCGGATATAATGGAATTATGAGATCATTCAATGTTACTTTGAAATACCCTAATTTGTTTATTCTATTGTCTTTCCAATCTGTTATATTATCGTTGATCTCAATTTTACTATAAGGACCAACTTGATCATCATGCGCATATAACTCAATAAGTTTCTTCGTTTTTTTATCTTCTTTATAACCAGTTATAACTACTGTATGCTTATCAGCTACTGTCTGATCTTCTGTCTTCTTAAGCTCTAAAATTGCTATGATTGGTATACTATATTTTAAATAACCTTTAATTAAATGATGAATAAAATCTTCTTCTGATTCATTTAGTTTTGAATCAGTTAGCTGTGAAAAGGTTACAACATCGTAACCAACTTGATGGAAAAAGTTAAGAATCTGAAATAGATTTAAACCTTGGTTAGGGAATTTTCTACCATCTTTCATAGAAGAATCTTTAAATATCTCGTTTGTTATTTCAGCTGGAGCATAAGATTTTGTTAAATGAAATTTATGTTCTAAGGCTTTAAGAGATATCCATAATGACGTTGTTGCACATTTTGAAACAGTATCATCCTGTTCTTGGTAAGGTAAACTTTCTAACTTCAGTGGTATCCCAAATATATTTATTCGATTTAAATTTTTTACACTCAAAACTCTAAAATTACCATTTGCATCAATTTCTGGATATTTTCTTAGAATACTTTTTCCAATACGACCTGAATCAATAGGCTTTTTGATAATATAACCTAAATATTCTTTATTTAAAGCAAATACTAGATCTTGGCTATAGTTCTTTTCTAATTTTTCAAATATTGAAATTATTCTAGCTTTTGAGCATGAAAAAAAATGGAAGCGAGTTACTTGTCTAGGGATATCGTCATAGCATTTAGCATAATATAATATATAATCAAACAAAAAATTTCTATCAATATAACCCTCTTCGGTTATTATGGATATTTCAAATGTATCTCCTTTTATTTGTTTACAAAGTTCTTCAATATAAATTTGGATTTCTTCGAAAACAATTGAATCAGGTGTTTTAAATTGCTCCCAAAAAGTTGTAGGTTCATATTTTGATACTAAATCAGTATTCATGAAGTATTTAAGCTAATTTAATTAACTATAAATTTTAACCTGTAATTGCTTGTAGTAATTTGTGAGTGCTTATACGTCCAGTAATTTTTTCATGAGATTTTGCTTTAGCAATAATCTTACTGTTATTAATTTTCTTGTTTTTTATTGCTTGAAGCATTTCTCTTTTAATCGTCAACTCTGACTTTTTCCTACTCATATTACCTCTTTTGGGTTAAAAGCACTTTTATTCGCAATACTTTACATTGCATTTAGTGTACCAATGCATTTTTTTTATTTTAATTTATTCTCTCAAAAACGTAGACAACTTAATTAAGCAGTTTTAAACATGCAAGAAAAAAATATTTATTTGGAAAGAAAAAAAGGATATAGTGGAGATGTGCCATAAAATAATGACTGAAAAACAATGTTTGTAACAATAATGTGGCTGTGTATGCAAGCCTTAACAAAAAATAAGCAACCTGAAATCGTTATAGTATACTGTTATATGGTTAGTATAAAACATATTATATACTGAGAATACGCAGATTCAATTTCCCTTTTGTAGCTATTGATGGAATATTGTTTGTAGGACAATTTGATTTAATATATACTATTTACCGAATTTATTTCTTATTTTTTGTAAAGAATCTTTTACTGAAAACCTGAATTTTATTAACTTTATATTAGGTAATTTAGGCTTCATTGGTCTTCTTTCTTTCTTCTTATCCTTATTATTTTTATTAGTCTCATTACTACTAGTTGGCATAATGTATCTCCTTCATCTTGTATACCGTATTAGATTTATGTGTTTTATTATCTTCATTAGATAAATTACTAGAAATTTTATAGTAAAATAGAAAATTTATGAATACTGATACAATTGCTAAAATTAAAAATGTTAATGTTTTATGAAGAAAACCTGATCTCATATCGTTTACATTGTTGTTGTTTTTTATACAAGCAAATCGCAAAGAGCATATAGCATTTTCTATATCATCATCTACATTTTCTTGTTTTTCTTCAATCTCATCCTCAAGCTCATTATGAAAGTCTTCAATGTCCCTAATCATTTGATGAATAATTTCAGGGTCTGGTAAATATGCATATTCAAAATTATATATCGATCTAAAGAGAAAAAATATTGAGCATAAGATAAGCAGTATGCAAATAATTAAGCACACCAAGAAGAAGAATCCTTCTAAACTAGTTATCGCAAAATTATTAAAAAATGTATTTTTAATTATATAAGAAATTGATATGAATATTATACTAATCATAGTAATCATAATGTTTAATTTCGAATCAAGAACAGTCATTCTTTTAAATTCTTCACGATACCAATTATTATAAAATTGGTGTTCATATTCATTAAATTCTAATAGGTCATTTTCCATAGAATTAAGTAAAATTAGTTAATAAAATTAGTCAATCTTATTATTTGTAGTCAAATATATAGCCATATATATTGTAGCTTATTTAATACAATGCTTTAAAAAAAAATTCGTTTTTAATTAATTGCTAATCTCACTCCCAGAATTTCTTATCCAGGCTTCTGTATTGTACAGCTTCACTGATATGTTCGACACCAATACTTTCGCTTCCACCTAGATCAGCAATTGTACGTGAAACCTTTAATATTCTATCGTAAGCTCTGGCAGATAATCCCATTTTTTCTATTGCCATTTTCAGAATTGATTTACTGTCTTCATCCAGAATGCAATGCTTTCTGATCTGTTTGGAAGTCATTTGAGAATTACTGAAAATATTGCTATTTTCAAATCTTTTTAATTGGATATCGCGTGATATATTTACTCGTTCTCTGATCAATTCTGATTTTTCTCCGGTAGGGATACTGCTGAGTTCATCATATTTTACAGCTGGAACTTCAACGTGTATATCAATCCTATCTAAAAGTGGACCGGAGATTCGGGAACGGTATCTTTGAATATTACCAATAGGACACGAACAGGAATGTCCTTCCACTTCACTGCCAAAATATCCGCAGGGACATGGATTCATTGAAGCAACCATCATAAATTTTGCTGGGAATTCCAAACTTTGTGTTGCCCTGGAAATGGTTACAACTTCATCTTCCAAGGGCTGACGTAAAACTTCCAAAACTGATTTTTTGAATTCTGGTAATTCATCAAGGAAAAGAACTCCATTATGAGAAAGTGAAACTTCACCCGGTTTAGGATAGCTTCCTCCACCTATAAGAGCTACATCACTTATCGTATGATGCGGAGAACGAAACGGACGACTGGTAACGATTCCTTTTTGTGCTCCGATGAAACCAGCAACCGAATGAATCTTGGTTGTTTCCAAAGCTTCTTCAAGTGTGAAGCCAGGCAATATTGTAGGAATTCGACGGGCTAACATAGTTTTACCCGAGCCAGGAGGACCCAGCATTAACACATTATGTCCTCCGGCTGCTGCAACTTCCAGCGCACGCTTCACATGAAATTGTCCTTTCACATCAAACATATCAACCGGACTTTCATCTAAATGTGAGAACATCTCATTTTTATCAACTTTAAAAGGTTCGATCTTTAATTTACCTTCCAGAA
>CAZSOM010000111.1:378-5887 GCA_964608295.1 uncultured Candidatus Cloacimonadota bacterium | reverse complement strand
CTGCCTGTCACGCAGAAGGTCGCGAGTTCGAGTCCCGTCGCTCCCGCCATTATAGATAGAGCCGATCTTTTAAGATCGGCTTTTTTGTATTAATTTTCAACAAACCCTCTATCTAAACAAAACCGTAAAATCTCCTCCATAATAAAGCCGATCAGATACAAGTCGGCTTTTCGAAGAAAAACGATCTTGATGTTTTCTTCCAGCATTACCTCTGGTCGGTGTTTTTTTTGAAGGTTAAAATGTTTTATACTTACATTATTTATTCAAAGTCAAAAAACAAATTTTATATAGGCTATACTCATGATCTCGAAAAGAGGCTAGAACGACATAATTCAGGTTTGAGTAGATCAAATAAATCAGGAACACCATGGAAACTTGTTTATTCAGAGAAATTTGCTACCAAATCAGAAGCAATGAAACGTGAATTTGAAATCAAACATAAGAAAAGTAGGAAATATATTTAGTGGTTAATATAAGGAAAGTAGTATTTAAGAAGGACGTCCTGAAGGATATAGGGAAATCCCATCGCTCCCGCCATTATAAAACAAGAGTTGTTAATTGTGAAATTAGCAACTCTTGTTATTTTGTTTCAAGATTTCTATACAAAAGTAAATATTAACTAGTCAATCTAATCAACTAACACAAAAATGCCTTTATATGTAGAAATGAATTATTTTTACATTAAGGGAGTAATATTTAAATATGAATAATGAAACTAAAATAATCTGTACAATTGGACCTGCCAGTTCTGCAGAGAATATATTGAAAAAAATGGCTTTAGTTGGAATGAATGTTGTCCGCTTGAACATGAGTCATGGCACCCATAAAGCACATGAAATGGTTATCAAAACAATACGTAAGATAAATTCAGAAAATAACCTTAATATTAAGATATTATTGGATCTTGAAGGTTATAGAATACGGATAGGAATATTAGACAAACCAGTAGAAATAATCAATAATGAATTGATAATGCTATCAGCTGTTAAATGTGATACAAGCATGAGATGTATGTCTTTTGATTATACTGGTGATTTGAATATGATTCCAATCAATTCTGACTTGTTCATAGATGATGGTCATCTTAGATTGAAGGTCATAGAAATAGAAAAAAATGCTATTTTGTTGAAAGTTCTACAAGGTGGAATTGTTAATTCACGTAAGGGCATAAATATCCCCGACCTTAAAATTCCAAATTCACAGCTTTCTAAACAAGATATGTTTGATATTCAATTTGGTTTAACTCATAAAGTAGATTTCATTGCACAATCCTTCGTAGATAACGCTGCTAGTATTAAGTTAGTAGTGGATGAAATTAACAAGAGAGACGGGAACAGTAGTGTTATTGCTAAAATTGAAAATAGGGAAGGAGTCCATAATATCGATGCCATTATTAAGTCTTGTGATGGTATAATGATTGCCAGAGGAGATCTTGGTATAAGTCTTCCAATATACAAGGTGCCGATTATCCAGAAATACATCATTAAACGATGCAACAAACTGAAAAAGCATTCGATTATTGCAACCCAGATGTTAGAAAGTATGATTGATTCACTATATCCATCCCGAGCAGAAGTTTCAGATATAGCAAATGCAATTTACGATCAGGGAGACTATTTGATGCTATCTGCTGAAACGGCTGTAGGCAAATATCCAGTTCAATCAGTTCAAATGATGCAAGAGATCATAGAGTTTACCGAAAAAAGTATCAACATTCGACCTAATCTTAAATAGAAGTACTTGAAGATAATTTATTTAAGTTTTTCTTATTTTATCAACTAATACTTCAATTTTATCTTTCTGAGTATTAAATAATTTTTCTACTTCTTTTGATGATAAGGGAATTACTTAATATGCGATGAATTATAATTACAATATGCTTAACTCTTTCCGCAATTATTTATTTTGTAAGTTAAGATTTGTTGACAATAAGTAATTAAATCTGATGTTGGAAAATGTTTGATACGGATTTATTAAATACTTCGAAGCCATAAAATGTTATATAACATTTAATTTGGTATGGGAATTGCAAATATATTTAAGCAGTGCTAATTCTTTTGATGATTTAATAAGTGAGAATTTTTTTTTTTTAGGAAAGATAAAATGAAGAAATCAATCTTAATGCTATTATTTATACAAATTATAATCCAGTTTTTTCTAACTACTAACTTATATTCTGAGTGTAGACCATATGAGGGATCAGATTTTGATAATATATCACATAGGTTAAAAGAAGAGAAAGTAAAAATACGAGGGAGTGGATATACCCAGAACAAACCTGATTCCTTTAGTACACTAACTGTAAAACTAGTTCAAAAAGGGAAAAAATATATTAAAAAAATGGGATTGAAAACAGCTATTGATTTTATTAATAACAAGCCTCGAAAATTTAGAGAATTCAAAACTCATCTCTTTATAATGAATATAAATGGTAATGTGTTAGCTCATTCTGGTAATCCCAATTTTACTGGTATGAATATGTTATCTACAAAAGATTCCAGAGGTCATTTATTCGTTCAAGAATACTTAGATAATATTTCGGAACTTGATGGAATAAATTATATGAATCTTAAAACATTAGCAGATGATACACGATATATTTATAATTATGTATATTTAGTGAGAATAGATGATGATCTGATTATTGGTGCAGTTGCTAAACCATAAGAAAATAGTATCCGTGAAAGAGGAGGAGAAATTTTTTAATAAATGAAATATATAGTTAACACAATAATTGGACAATACGTACTACGAGACAGATCATGTTGCTCCCATAAAAAAAAGCCGGTCGATATTGACCGGCTTTTTGTATAATTCCTGTTAGAATTACTTTAATAATACCATTTTTTGTGAACTGCTTAAACTTCCAGTAGATAAAGTATAATAGTAGATTCCGGAAGACGCAAGCTCATCCTTCTCATTTATTCCATCCCAAGTTACTAAATAGTCACCTTCAGGAAGTCTTTCATTAACTAGTTGTTTAACTTTTTGTCCTTTCAGGTTAAAGATAACTAATTCTGTATTGCTTTGGTCAATTGGATTTATAAAGAAGGAAATGGTAGTGGAAGGATTAAAAGGATTCGGGGAATTCTGATTCAATTGAATTCTTCCAGTTTCTGGAAGTATATTTTGAGAACTGGTTTCTTCAATATCTCTTACCAGACGAACATAATTGTATATACGGATCACATCACCTTGAGGACCATTTCCATACGGCCAGTTAGCTGGATCTCCTTCTTTTGGATCACTACGCTGTGCACCGGCACCGTGAACATCCATTAAAGTATAATTGCCGGACATAGGTGGTTCTTCCATCCAGCCTAGAGCTTCTCCAAAACATACGTAAGCGGCAGCAGAACCGGGATCTTCTGTCCAGTTTGCATGAGTTGTTCCACTCCAATAAAAAGGATAGTTCTCATTTCCACCTTCATCAATAATTTCAGTGCAATTAAAAAGCGGATCGATAGCAGCTGAATTAGTAGTTGAAGGAGCACGTAAATAATCAACGATACTTTGCAGTTCTTTCACATCAGGAAGTCTCCAGTCAGAATGTCCCAAATAATTCTCACTATTTTTTTGTTGCACCCAAGTAAGAGCTTCTGACCAATTCAAACCTTCATCGCTATCATCCTGTGACCACATCAAACCGGTTGCACTATCAGAAATCGTTCCATTCGCGTTATATTCAAGATCATTAATTCCATAATCTAAATTTCCTCGAACGTAATACACATAGAATTGTTTATCTTCTGTATTTCCCGGCATTGGTCCGGTTGGATAACCTTTTATTCTACCATCTGCGAAGTTAACACCAAACATTGTTTCAGCTCCTCCCATTGTGGTACCCACATAAAGAGTTGATGTAACCATTTGAGCATCTATAATACGTTCACCAGCACTTTCATCTCCGTAGGCAAAATCAAAGTAATCTGTATCTACAAAAGGAATTAAGCCAGTTGTAGAGCCCTCGTATCCGCTTGGATCAATTCCACTAAATATTATTAGTGAATATTGTTCTTTAATCGTAGGGATTCTCCAATCATTATAACCACCAATATCAACGGATTGTGTACTGGCAATTGCTTCTTCATAGGACAATTTATCATCATAATCAATATCACCATCTCCATCAGTATCACAAGTTTTACACCACATTAATCCGGTTATGTTATCGGTTATTGTTCCATCCCCGTTATCAGTATATGAAGGTTGGTTACCATCAATTTGTGCATCCTGTCCGTAAAACTCATCTGCTGGCACAGGAGCAGAAATTTCTTCAGAATTGTCATAACATAGAACCTGACCTGTATCAACTATTGGGTAAGTAACTTCAGCCTGAATTGCAAAATACATTGCTGAAATCGCTAATAAGCTAAAAAATATTTTTTTCATTTATCCTCCTAAAGTTACAGACATAACTAATCTAAAATCCCTGCATATTTTTTTTAAATTTATATTTCTTTGATTCTTTTAATTAAATAATAAATTTTACTTTCAAAGGTAATTTTCATTTACAAATAAATGTGTTAAACCGAAGTGACTAAAGATGAGGAATTAATATTGGATAGAATAATCAGAGGAATTACCAAAGATAAAAGTATTCGATTCTTTGCTATAGATGCAACAGAGACTGTGCAGGAAGCAGTTCAAATTCATCATTTATCAATGACAAATGCAGTGATAATGGGAAGAATGCTAAGTGCAACGCTAATGATGGCAGCAGATTCAAAATCTGCTGAAAATTTGATCACTCTCAAAATTGATGGTGATGGCCCTTGCGGACATGCATTAGTCACTGCAAGAAAGAATGGGAATGTGAAATGCTACACTAAACATCCTGAAATTGAACTTCCAATAAATGAACTAACAAAAACTTTTGATATTCAAAATGCAATAGGAAGTGGAACTCTCACCATCATCAAAGATCTAGGTATGAAAAATCCTTATGTTGGTCAAATCGAACTGAAATATTCAACCATTGCTAAAGATCTTACTTATTACTTTGCTCAGTCGGAACAGATCCCTTCATCGGTTGGTCTTGGAGTTCTGGTGATGCCGGATGGAACAATAAAAAAGGCAGGTGGATTTATAATACAGGTTTTACCGCAAACTCCTGAAGAAGTAATTTCCCAGATTGAAGAGAACCTGGCAAAGTTCCCTAATTTAACCGATATGATGGATCTGGGGCATTCAATTGAAAATCTTATGTCTAAATTCATTCTAAAAGGATTAGAGCCTCAGATAAAAGAGACTTCACCTGTCATGTACAAATGTGATTGCACAAAAGAAAAATTCGAGGATGGGATCAAACTCCTTTCTAAAAAGGAATTGCAGGAAGCGATCGATACAAATGAAACTCTAACAATCCACTGTCATTTTTGCAACACTGATTACAATTTTGATAAAATAAAGATCAAAAAGATCCTGGAGCAAATGTAAATGAGGAAGTTCAAACATAAAAAGAGTCTTGGCCAGCATTTTTTAAAGGACAAGAACGTTGTTAAGAAGA
>CAZSOM010000111.1:0-368 GCA_964608295.1 uncultured Candidatus Cloacimonadota bacterium | reverse complement strand
GAAGATAGTTGATCTAGCAGAAATAAAGGAAAACGAAACAATCTGGGAAATTGGACCAGGCAAGGGAATTCTCACGGAAGAATTACTGAAACAAAAAAGTGATTTAACTTGTTTCGAGATAGATAATACTCTTTTTCCATTCTTATTTGAGAAATTTGGAACAAGTATCAATCTTATTAATGAAGATATTCTTAAAATAAATTGGAAAAATTATTTAAAGGATAATCAAATAAAGATCGTAGCTAATCTACCATACCAGATTACATCTCCGTTTTTATTTCGTGTAACTGAACATGCAGCTAATTTTTCCAGAGTCGTGGTGATGATCCAAAAAGAAGTAGCTGAACGCATCAATGCTGGAGTTGGCA
>CAZSOM010000110.1:0-5894 GCA_964608295.1 uncultured Candidatus Cloacimonadota bacterium | reverse complement strand
TTGTCAGCGATCAACTTTCTGCAGGTGAACATTCTGTGGTTTGGGATGGCAAAGCTGACAACGATAAATCGGTTTCAAGTGGAATTTATTTCTATAAAATGATTGTCAATGGTAAAACTGAAGCCGCAAAGAAATGTATCCTGATGAAATGAAAGATGCTTGTAACAAGCGTGTCGTAGGCAAACGGAAATGAGAAAATTGAAATTGGAATCGTTCCGATTCCTCAGCACATGCTCGGCATTAAAGTGATTGAAAAAAAGCACAAAAGACATAATAAATGAATTCTGTATAATAGAGTGTTTTCTAATAAAAGTGAAAAATTTAAGTCTTTGCGAGTTTTTTTCTTGCGGTAACTAATGAAGCAATCTCAATAAACATCATATGGTTAGCTATATAGATTGCTTCAGCAGAATTCCTATGTTAGATACCTCGCAATGACAAGAATAGCATTTTGCAGTACTCTTAAGAATTAATAAATAACAGGAGGGAAAATGGTTGGTTTAATAATAGCAATTGCAATTTTATTGATCATCACATTTAGTTTAGTTGGAATGTACAATGGCTTAATTCGATTGCGAAATCAAGTTAAGAATGCCTGGTCTCAAATAGACGTTCAACTTAAAAGGAGACATGATTTAATTCCAAACCTTGTTGAGACTGCTAAAGGTTATATGAAACACGAACAGGATACACTCAAAGGAATTACAGAAGCACGAAGCAAAGCAATGGGTGCTGGTTCTGTTGGTGATAAAGCTAAAGCAGAAGGTGCATTAAACGGTGCGATGAGTAAATTCTTTTTAGTTGTAGAAAATTATCCTGATTTGAAAGCAAATGCCAATTTCCTGGCAGTTCAGGAAGAGCTTACATCCACTGAGAATAAAATTGCCTTTGCCCGTCAGAGTTATAACGATCAAGTATTATTCTTCAATAACAAGATCCAAATGTTTCCATCCAATGTTATTGCTGGAATGTTCAATTTTAAAGAAAATGAATTCTTTGAGATCGAGAATGAAGCAGAAAAAGCTGTACCAAAGGTGGATTTTTCTTAAGAAGTCATTGCGAGGATCAAAGTGAAGTAGCAATCTCTTATTTCTTTCAACTTCTTGTTTTTCTTAAAAGATTAGATTGCTTCGAATGAAACAGCAAGTAGAAACCTCGCAAAGACATTTTTCAGTCATTACGAGGAACAAAGTGACGTGGCAATCTCTTCTTTCACTCTTCTTTCACATTTTACAGTTTGAGATTGCTTTAGATGTTTTAATGAGTAGAAATCTCGCAAAGACCGGAGTCTTTAATGTTCTATGTTTATATACTTACAAATAGATCAAATTCTGTTCTCTACACAGGTGTTACAAATAATTTATTGAGAAGAGTTTATGAGCATAAAAATAAAAAAGTAAAGGGATTTACAGTTAGATATAATGTAAATAAATTGGTTTATTACGAAGTTGGTGAAGAAAGTTATGGAGCAATTTCCAGAGAAAAACAGATTAAAGCTGGCTCACGTCAGAAAAAGAAGGATTTGATAAATTCAATGAATCCTGAATGAAAAGATTTATATATTGAGTTAATTAATGCTTGAAATTAAACTAAAAGTAACAGCAAGCAAAAACCTTGCAAAGACTTTTTCCAGTCATTGCGAGGAACAAAGTGACGTGGCAATCTCTTCTTTCCTTCATCATCTTGCCTCTCTTCAAAGATTAGATTGCTTCGGAAGTAACAGCAAGAGATTACTCGCAAAGACAAAGGATAATTATGTGGGAATTAATTCGAGCAAATAAACGTAAGTCTTTATTCCTGTTTTTTATAATGGGAATTTGTCTTCTTGTTCTGGGATTCTTTATTGGTGGATATTATGCTGGTGAGGATGGTGGAATATTCGGAATCATAGTAACTTTTGGAATTTGGATATTAATGTCCATGGTCAGTTATTTCAGAGGTGATTCAATTATTTTAATGATGAGTAAAGCTCAGAAAGTTTCGTATAATATTCATCCTCAACTTTTCAATGTTGTAGAGGAAATGAAACTTGCTGCAAATCTTCCGGCGATGCCGGACATTTACATAATCCCCGAAGAAGCTCCCAATGCTTTTGCCGTAGGGAAAAAGCCAGAGAATTGTGCAATTGCAGTTACAGCAGGACTTCTGGAAAGTTTAGATAGAGATGAACTTCAGGGTGTTATTGCCCACGAGATGTCACATATCCTAAATCGTGATGTTCTATACATGACTTTTTCCGGTGTTCTATTGGGAAGTATTGTTCTTCTTTCTCACATTTTTCTCAGAAGTTTGTGGTTTGGCGGTGGCAGAAGCAGATTTAGAGGTAAAAGTTCTAAAGGCGGCGGTCAGCTCCAATTGATATTAATTGTTGTAGCTGTCATTATGGCAATATTAGCTCCTCTAATAGCTCGATTATTATATTTCGCAATTTCAAGAAAACGTGAGTATCTTGCAGATGCATCTGCCGTAAGGCTGACTCGTTATCCAGAAGGATTGGCTTCTGCTTTAGAAAAAATTTCTTTAAACAATTTTGAAATGAAAACAGCCAACAAGGCGACTGCTGCTTTATATATAGCTAATCCGCTTAAACCGGAAGGTATGAAAATCTCTAATCTTACAAATACGCATCCTCCTTTGAGTGAAAGAATCCAAATTCTCCGTAATATTTCTCAAGGTGCAAATTTTATCGATTATCAAAATGCTTTTGCTTCTATAAAAGGAAAACAAAATATTATTCCATCGTCAGGTATTCACGAAAAAAAGAAAATTAAAATTCGTACTTCCACAATTGCTTCTTCAACCTCTACGCCAACTAAATCTAAAATAAAAAGTACACGCGATCTTGGTAATCTGATGAGAGCATTGAATAACTATGTATTCTTATCCTGCGCTTGTGGATTAAAAATGAAAATTCCACCGAATTTCAAAAGGGATAAGTTTAATTGCCCTCGTTGTGGAAGAGAAAATCATGTTCCTATCGCTGAATTAGCTGCAATATCCGGCATGATTGCAGGAACTGAGAAATTAAATAAAGAACCAAAAAACAAATCTGTCAAAGATGATTCGTTTGTTTATAAAAGAACCGGTAAAGGTTGGGAATCTTTCAGCTGTATTTGTGGAAGTCCTAAACAGCTTTCACCATCTTTCAATAAACCATTTCTTTTTTGCAATAAATGCGGAAGAAAAATTGAAGTAAAAGATGCATGAATTATTTGTAAATAATATAATATTATCTAAAACATATTTATTTTTGTTACTGCACTTTTTATCATTTTGATAAGATTCAATACCTGTTCTTATCATTTATATCAATTATTCCTAAAATCACAACCCATCCAACAGGTGGTAATGAACTGTAAATCAGCAATTTATAATATACTTTCCGCATTTGGTACATCATTTGCATCTGAGAAATGTAAGTTGGAGGTGATGATGAAAAATTTAATGTTCAGATGGAATAAGAAAAAAACTGAGGTTATAGAAAAATCAAAAAGCAAAATAAAAGAAAAAATGGAGGGTTTTATGAAAAAAATCTTAATCGCAGCATTAGGATTGGCAATAATGACAGTGTCATTGATGGCGCAGGAAGCAACTGATGATGTTCAGCAGGAGATCGATGAGGCAATGCTTGAAGTTCAGGAGGCTTTGGAAGAGATCCCTGGCACTAAAGAAATTTCATTCAAATTTAGCAACTTATCAGGTGACACACCAAAAATGGGTGTATTCCTATCCGATATGGATTTTGAAGATGCGTATGAAAAGCATTATCCATATTGTTTTGGTGTTTATGTAAGTGGCGTGACAACCGGTGGACCTGCTCATAAAGCCGGGATAATTAAAGGTGATATCATCATGGAATTTGATGGTAAAAAAGCTAAATTTGAAAGTCACCTGGTCAATCTTATTACAAGCAAGAATATCGGTGATGAAATAAAAGTAAAGATATTCAGAGATGAAGAAGAACTCATAGCAAATCTTAAACTAGATACTCTTAAACCTAAAGGATCTGAAGTAACTACTAAAGATGGAATAAAAATTAAGAAAAAATTGTCAGTTGGTTTCGGTGGTGGTGGCTGGATACCAGTATGGTTTGTATCCGCTGATGAATTTGAAGATATAAATTATATCTTAGATGAATTTGGGTTCCAGGGAATAGATGAAAATGGCATCCTCATGCATGGTGGCGGTGGCCACGGTACTGTGGGAAAAGGCTGGTTCATTGGAGGTATGGGAGCTGGATACTCAATAGATAAAAAGAAAGGTTATACAACTGTTAGTGGTGATGATGTTACCCGTAGAATGAAATATTCTAATTCTTATGGTGGTGTAACATTGGATAAACGTTTCGCTTTCACTAAAAATATTGTATCGTCTCTCGGCTTCATGCTAGGCTGGGGTGGACACAACCTTCAAGTTTCACAAACTGATGGATCATATGATTGGCTTACTTTAAATGATGATATGGATGATTCCGTAAATAACGCAATTGAGATTGAAAAGAGATACATTTTGTTCCAACCAAAAGCTACGGTAATGTATAAAATCCTTTCATGGCTTAGTATTCGTGCAGAAGGTGGTTATATGTTTTCACATTCTTTCACGAACGGTTGGGATGCAATCTCCTGCGATGATAATTTCGAAATTGATAATTCACCGGAAACATCTTACAATGGATACACATTATCTATTGGTCCGTGGTTCGGATTTTAAGTATTGACAAATAATGAAGAGTCTCTGACAGTTCTTTTGTCAGAGACTTTTTTTATGGGAGGCTGTCGATGTTTCAGATTCTTGCTGAAAAGGTCATTAGCGGATTAGCTGCATTTTCTATGTTACTGCTTTCTTCCTACCAGGGAAATGAAGCTGCTTTTTCCAACTATACAACCTCTTTCCTGGGAAACAAAATGTTCCTTGAATGTAAACTGGAAAATGCTTTCGACAACGATTTTGAAGAGATCTTCAAATCCGGACAAAGTATTGATGTCTTCTTTTCTATAACAATTCAACATGCAGGTGAAGTAATTCATGAAGAACAATTTAGACATTCCATTATCTTTGATCCGCTCTCACAGCTATTTGGTATAGAGTTAGAAGATCAGGGTTTAACATCTTCCACAGATTCTTATGATGAACTGAAAAGCATTATATCACAAGTTGAATATAGTTTCGAAGATGAAAACATAAATGATTGCACTCTTACCATGAATGCCCATCTTCCTAAGATCCGCTTAGAATCACTTAACAAAGATTTTGATCTCATGATGTTATGGAAATTTAACAAACCTGAGTTATCTGCAACATTGGCTAAGGATCATGATGAAAATTAATCTTGGTATCCGCTCAAGTGTGATCCTATTGTTCCTTTTTCTATATCTTTCAAGTTTGTTTATTATTAATAATTATTTTGTAAGAAAATATCAACAGTCGAATAAGCTATTTGCTGAGATGAAATTTGATACATCAATTTCTGAATTGAATTTTAATACCAAACAAGACAGTACCAAAGCCCGTAAATTATTAAATAATTTCCGCCAAAACCTGGCTGATGCTGAAATGATGAAGCATGAAGCTAGAATTTACTCAATCGCATACCTTTTGTTATTAATGATATTATCAATTGTAATTTTTATCGCATTTTTATATAGAATAACAAAACCACTGAATGAACTGCAAAAAGCTACCGGTAAGATTCGTGAAGGTGATTTCTCAGTCTATCTCCCTGAAACCGGGATTAAAGAAATTCGTCAGTTAAAGCGTTCCTTCAACAGCATGTCAAGAGAACTGGACAGCACTCAGAAGAAATTATTACAAGCTGAAAAAGATACAATGTGGAAAGAGCTTTCCCGCATCTTAGCGCACGAGATCAAGAATCCTCTTACACCGATCCAGCTTTC
>CAZSOM010000109.1:0-5920 GCA_964608295.1 uncultured Candidatus Cloacimonadota bacterium | reverse complement strand
TTCTATTAGAAGCCTATTATAAACCAACAGAGGATTATGGAATAAATTTAGAGTTTTTAGCATATAGTGGATGTTGTTTATTATTTACATTACTAATGACAAGAATGGATCAGAGGGAAGCCGAATATTTAGTAGAAAATGTATTGGAAGAAATAACTGACTATTGGGATTCTTTAAAAATGGATGATTTTTTTGATAATGCAAGTAAAATTGATCCTAATCTCACTAAACTTATTTTGGAGGGAACTGGTAAGGAATTTCTTGATAGTGTAAAGACTAAGATGAGTAAAAGATTTTCTGTCCCAAATCAGATAACAACAATACAAGGTATGAGATTTGATTTTGTAATAAAAAAAACTTTTGAATACTGGTCATGCGTTATGGAAAGAATTACATCAATGCCAGAA
Source organism: uncultured Candidatus Cloacimonadota bacterium (assembly GCA_964608295.1). Classification (GTDB taxonomy): domain Bacteria; phylum Cloacimonadota; class Cloacimonadia; order Cloacimonadales; family TCS61; genus Tenebribacter. The sequence continues at coordinate 5,513 of CAZSOM010000109.1, read as the reverse complement.
AGCAATAAAGATGCAATAACTTGGGTTGAAGAAACCGTTGAATCACTATTTCTAAAAAATATTTATCCAATTTACGAAAGACCTGCCTATAATAATGAAAAAGGGATATTTGGTGCTTTGTCAGTTTATATGAGATCAGAATATGAAGATGAGATGAATTATTAGGTTTGTTTAGCAATACTTAGTAGATCATCAGATAGCTTTAGTAGAAATTTTTTTAAATTGATTATTTGAACTTCTACTTTAAAATTATCTTCTTTAGCCTGTTTAAGTCTATCTGTAAAAATAAAACACGAAATTTTATTATCTTTGTTAATTGCTTCAAATCGGTAATGTGATACTGAATTTCTTAAGTGTTCAGTGAATCTCTTTACACTTTTATCAGTCTCAATTGAAATCCAATTCTCATCAATACCCCATTTCTCCTCATTTATCTTTTCAGTTGGTAATTCATTTTTCCATATTTCTTTTGGTACTAATAACAATCCTACACAGCAGTTTATCATCAGTGTTGTTTCATAGTGCCTTTCAAATTTAGTATTCAAGTTTTTTAAACGAATGTATTCATCATATTGTTGTAATAATTCCTTAGTTCTATGTATGAAATCTATTTCGTGTTGATATTCCATATGTTCTCCAAATATCTATTCTTTACTATACTTTTAATTGGACTTATAAATTATTAATCCATTTTTTATTACTGTTTCTACATTGTTCGAACCAAAATGATATGGTAAAAATTGATATGTGGGCATATCCATTATTAGAATATCAGCTTTTTTCCCAACCTCCAAACTTCCTACTTTATCACCTACTTCCAGGGAATATGCTGCATTTATAGTTGATGCACAAATCGCTTCTGCTGGTGTCATTTTCATCTGCAAACAAGCCAACGTGATAACAAATTGCATGCTGTCGCAATTACAGCTTCCTGGATTATAATCCGTAGCTAATGCAACAGGTAATTCTGCTACTATCATATCACGTGCTCTAGCATAGGATTTCATACCGAGTGAGAATATAGTTGCCGGTAAAAGTACTGCGATCACACCATTGTTTTTCATTGCTCTGATCCCTTCATCAGATGCTGCACCAAGATGATCTGCAGAAACTGCTCCTACTTCTCCTGCTAATTCTGCTCCTCCAATTGGTTTGATCTCATCCGCGTGCATCCGGATTTTAAAACCTAACTCTTTAGCACGATTTAATATTCTGCGTGACTGCTCAATATTGTAGACATGATCTTCAGTGAAAATATCGCAATATTCAGCGAGATCCATCTTTTTTACTTCTGGCATCATCTCATTTAACAAGATATCAATGTATTTTTCTTTATCATTCTTATATTCAATGGGAAATTCATGAGCACCCAGAAAAGTCGGGATGATATCAATTGGTAGTTCCTCATTTAACTTCTTAATTACTTTGAGCATTTTGATCTCACTTTCTGTAGAAAGTCCATATCCACTTTTTGCTTCCAATGTAGTAGTTCCATTGGAAATGATCTTCTTAATTCGTTTTTTTGCCAGTTTGAAAAGTTCTTCTCCCGATGTCTCCCGCACTCCGTTAATGCTCGAGCGTATACCACCACCACTTTGTGAGATTTCAACGTATGATTTTCCCTGGATGCGCATTTCAAATTCATTTTCCCTCGTATTTTTAAATACAGGATGTGTGTGCGGATCTACAAACCCAGGCATCACGATCTTATTTGCAGCATCAATTACATTTGTAGCATTACCATACTTTGATAATAGATCTTTGGTAGAACCTATTGCAATAATTGTATCATCTTTTGCTGCGATAGCTCCGTTTTTGATTATACCTAATTGATCCATTTCATGACCCGCTCTGGGTTTATTTGGACCAGCTAAAGTCAATAGTTCTTTTGCATTGATAATTAATAGACCAGCATTCATTAAACACCTCATTTTTTTTTGTTGATTTTAATAATTGGTAAATTAAAGCAAGTGAAATATGAGCAAATTTTGGGAAGAAGTTCAGCATAATGTTAAAATGATGACAAAAAAACAGTTCATACAGGTGATATTTTAAGCACCGCTTATCTATTTTATCACTTGACTTCATAAACCGATTAATTAAAGTAGCTGATTGATTTTATAATAGGTCGATTTGGAGAAAAAATGGCAAGATTGTTTGGAAATGAATATCATGAACATTCCAATTCCTGGTTTTTTAAAAGTTCACTAATCAGGTTACTGAAAGATGATCTGATTTATAAAGACTATCTTGATGAAGACAAAAATGTGGTTATTAGTTTTGAAGCTGTCCAAGCAAAAAAATACATTTTTCCAGCAAAAGTAGAAATTCTTTACGACAAAAAAAATGTTAAAGTTCTAAAACATTCCTGCTCTGATTGTGATGATAAAGAATGTCGTCATTATCTTTCAATTATTAAGTATGCTTACAATTTCCTTTCGACTGAAATGTTGGAGAAGAGAACAGTACAAACTTACCATACAAGCTTATTAGATTATAATGAATACTGGCAGAGAACGGTATTAAATGCCAAGATCGAGATTAGTGATATCTACAATAACAAAACTGATAAGATCCGGTTTAACATGAAAAGTTATAAACCACTTTTAATCAGAATAATAGCTTGCATTTGTGCTGATGGTGATTTTAAAGAGGATGATATTGTTCTAATCCCCAAAGCTGAAAAACAGATGAAAGCACTATCATCGGAAGAGCTGGAACTACTAAGATTATTATACAAAAATAAATGTTCTTATAGCAGAAGAGGTGCTTTCTTCACAATTTACAAGTACAAGTTTATTCATATTATAAACATCCTTAAAAACATGCAGAATAAAGTATACATCAAAGAAACAGGTGATCGCATAAAGTTTTCGGATGATGAATTTCGGATGAATTTTCAAGTGAGTAGATATGAAACTGACAAATACATTCTTAAATTATCCAATGCAGAACAAGTCTCAGCTGTCTTTTCTGGAAAGACAACTTATATTTTTACTAGAAATATTGTGCATTCTATTAATCTTCCCTTTAAAGTTAGTATCTCAAAAAAAATATTTTCCGAGGGATATGTACTTAAAAAGACTGATCTCGTATATCTCTATTCTGTAGTGGCACGACAGTTAGGTTTAATGAAATGTTATCTTGATTTTGATGAAGATATAGAAATTCCGGAAGTTCATCATAATACACCAATTATCACCTATCGGTTATTTAAAGAAGATGAGAGAATTATTGTTGATGGAATCTTAGATTATTCCTGTGGAATTGAAATCCCAATGTCAGCCATTCAACTACCGGTAGAACTCGTGCGTTATGATCAAGATGGAGAAGTAAACTGGTTTTATATCCCGCCGCAAATTAAATACGAGATTTTTAATTTTGTGAATAAATTACCTGAATCTAAAACTCACAGACTGGAAGAGAATTCGCAGTTAATATTTGAAGGGCAGGAAAATGTTGATGCTCTTAAAAAAGCAATTTTTGAAAACGCTGATCCTACCTGGAACATTCAACTTTCAGATGAATTGAAAAAAGAGTTTATTTACAAAGTTGATCTAAAACCTGTGATTAAAACAAAGCAGAATAAAAGAATTGATTGGTTTGAGTATGATGTCGAATACAATTATAAAGACATCACTTTTACACATCAGGAGTTAAAGCAATTCTTTGATACAAAAGAGAAATTCTTGAAACTTGAAGATGGTAGGCTGCTATATTTCGAAAATAAGAGTGCTTTTTTAGAAATTGAAAAATTGATTGATAAAAGTAAGAAAACAGCAAGTGAGGCTTATAAACTCTCAATCTATAACCTACCTTATGTCTATCAATTGAATAACATTAACAATGGAATTAAAATAGAGGGTGATTCTTACCTGGAAGAAATGTTCACAGCCATTTTAAAGAGAAGACTGGTTGATCGCACCCTTATAGCTTCCATCCTGAGACCTGTAATGAGAAGTTATCAGAAGTCCGGTTATCATTGGTTGAAAATGTTAGAACAGTTTGGACTCTCTGGAATTTTGGCAGATGAAATGGGATTAGGTAAAACAATTCAGTCGATTTCTGTACTCTCCGATCTCCCTGCTGATTCAAGATCATTAGTGATCTGCCCCAAAACGTTACTTTTTAACTGGGCAGCAGAAATTAACAAATTCACAAAAAATCTATCTTATGTTCTTTATGAGGGTAATCAGAAGGAGAGAAAGCAAATCCTGGAAAATTTAAACGTGAATCTTCTTTTTGCATCATATTCAATTATTCAGAATGATATCGAAGAACTATCCAAGATTGAATTTGATTATATAATTCTGGATGAAGCGCAGCATATAAAAAATCCTGCTGCTCTGCGGACAAAAGCAGTGAAGAAGCTGAGAGCAAAACATCGCTGTGCGCTTTCAGGAACACCAATTGAAAATAATCCAACTGAATTATGGTCAATTTTTGATTTCTTAATGCCGGGTTATCTACCAAAATCAAGGAATTTTATTAAAGAGTTTAAAACTGATTCAGCTGAACAAAAAGAGAGTACTGAGAAATTAAAAATGCTTGTTTCTCCATTTATTCTAAGAAGAAAGAAAAACGATGTATTGATTGAACTTCCCGATAAACAAGTGCAGCATGTTTTCTGTAAACTCACACTGGTTCAGGAAAAAATGTACCTTCAGATCCTGGAACAAGTGAAGAATAGATACTTGGAAACTGATAGCGTTGGACGCAATTATATCCATATCCTAGCAGCTCTTACTAAACTGCGTCAAATCTGTAATCATCCGCATCTTGTAGATAAAGAATTCAACAGGAATGTTGAGTTTTCAGGCAAACTGGAATTATTGCGAGAGATCATTGTTGATGCTGTGGAAGGTGGTAAGAAGCTTTTGATCTTTAGTCAATTTGTACAGATGCTCAAGGTTCTCAGAGAGATGTTAAAAGAAGAAAAAATTACCTATGAATATATGGACGGCTCCTCAAAGAACAGGCAGAAAATAATTGATAATTTTAACAATAACAACAATATTCGCACTTTTCTGATCAGCTTGAAAACCGGTGGTTATGGTTTGAACCTGACTTCTGCCGATACTGTGATCATAGTTGATCCCTGGTGGAATCCGATGGGAGAGAATCAAGCGATAGATAGAGCACATAGAATTGGTCAGACAAAAAAAGTGATGGTTTATAAGATCATTACTAAAGGAACAATCGAAGAGAAGATCCTTGATTTACAGCAAAATAAGAAAAGGATGTTTGATAATATTATAGAAGAAGGGCAAAGCGTAATTAAAAAGATGGATGCTGCACAATTACGAGAATTACTTGAATATTAATCTTGCGAATGGTTATTGGACTTCTTGATTTTCTTAACCTTCGCAATGGTTTTAATATGTTTAGGATATTAAATGAAATACTATTATTCTGTAACTAATGATAGAAAGAAAGAACAGAAAATAAAGCGCTCAACCTTTATTGCTCACCTTCACTTTGTGCAGACTATGCAGGAAGCAAAAGTATACATC
>CAZSOM010000108.1:0-5938 GCA_964608295.1 uncultured Candidatus Cloacimonadota bacterium | reverse complement strand
AGAGGTTTGCTGGAGACATATTCAACACCCTCTCCCATATTTGCGACTTCCTTCTTTAAATCATCGACATTATGGTAGGAAGATTCTTCATCTGTTTCTTCGATCTCTCCACCACCAAAACTGGTAGCCATCTGTTTCATTTGATTGATGTATTCCTGTGACATCAACACAGTTTCTTCAATTGTTCCACTACCATTTTTATTTACTTTTATTACACGTTCTATCTGGAAGCAACCTGATAACAAAAATAATAGAAAAACCCCTATTGCAATAAATTTGATCTTTTTCATTTATCCTCTCCTAAATTTAATAATAAAACTCTTTTGCATATCTCTTTTCTGTCAATTTAATTAATCTCAATCCAACTTTAATAAAAAAAAATGAAATTTGAAAATTTATACTTGCAATAATTAAGAACATTTTCTTTTTAGAGTGAGAATAATATATAGAATCAGGAGGAGTAATGAATAGGCGTTTAGGTGAGATTTTAATCGATAAGGGTTATCTTAGTGAAGAACAGGTTATGCGCGCTTTAGAGATCCAGCTTGAAGAGAGTAAAGAGGGAATGTGGGTTTATATTGGAGAAATTCTCATTAAGCAGGGTATTGTCAATGAAGAACAAGTTGTAGAAGGTTTAGCAGTACTTAAAAATTATAAAACAGAAGAAATCCAAGAAGAAAAAGAAGATCAAGAATAAAAAAGTATATTTTCTGGCTATTATTGAAACAAATTTTTATCACTTATTGCTAAGATTATAAATAGTATTAAGTTAGAGAGGGTTAAATGAACAACGAGATCAGAGTTCGGTTTGCGCCAAGTCCTACCGGTTACCTGCATGTAGGGAGTTTGAGAACTGCATTGTATAATTATTTATACGCAAAAAAAACTGGTGGGAAATTCCTGCTTAGAATAGAAGATACAGATCAAACTCGTTATGTCCAGGGGGCTGTTGAGAATTTATTGGATACGTTAAAAGCAATGGAATTAGAATATGATGAAGGTCCTGAAATAAATGGTGATTATGGACCATATTTCCAATCCGAAAGAACCGAAATCTATAGTAAATATGTGCAAGAATTATTAGATAAAGGAAAGGCTTACAGATGTTTCTGTACTCCCGAAGATCTGGAACAAATGCGACAGGAACAAAAAGCAAATGGTCTCGACACTAGATATGATGGTCGTTGTCGCAATTTGACTAAAATCGAAATTGAAAATCACTTAGCAAATGGGTCCAAACATGTGATTCGCTTAAAAGTACCACAGGAAGGAGAGATCACTTTCTATGACGTTGTTAGAGAAAAAGTAACATTCCCCTGGGATATGGTTGATGATCAGATCTTGATTAAATCAGATGGTTACCCGACCTATCATCTCGCAAATATTATTGATGACCACCTGATGAAAGTATCTCACGTGATCAGGGGTGAAGAGTGGCTTTCCAGTGTTCCAAAACATCTTTTCCTTTATGAAGCATTTGGCTGGAAACCTCCTAAAATGTGTCATCTTCCCTTACTGCTGAATCCTGATAAAAGTAAATTAAGTAAGAGGCAAGGTGATGTTGCAGTTGAAGATTTTCTGAAAAAAGGTTATCTGCCAGAAGCATTATTGAACTTTGTTGCATTACTTGGTTGGCATGCACCTGATGATCAAGAATTCTACACACTGGCAGAATTAGAAAAAGCATTCTCACTCAAGCGGATCAATAAATCAGGATCAGTTTTTGATATCGAAAAACTAAATTGGATGAATGGACAATATCTTCGTAACTTAGACTTGGATGTGATTGGAAAATATGCCAGAAAATATTTTGTTGAAGCAGGATATCATATCCAGAATGAAAAACATTATCTTGAACTTGTAGATCTTGCCAGGAGTAGGATCCATAAACTGGATGAAGTAACAGATTTTGCTAAACCATTCTTCAGTGAACTTGAATTTTCTGAGGAAGACAAAGAAGTTTTAGAGACAGAAAGTTCACAAACGCTCTTCAGATTCTGGGTTGAAAATATTCAAAATTCATCTGAAATAAATGAAGAACTTATAAATGAACTTTTAAAACTTTCAGCTCAAGAACTTGGTATTAAAGGAAAAAATCTTTATCCACCACTCAGGCTTGCATTATACGGCAATGCACATGGGCCGGAACTTCCAACAATAATTGAGATACTGGAAAAAGAAAAAGTGCTTAAGAGATTTAGTAATGTTCTTAAATGAGGAGTCATGAAATATTTTAAGAAACTTGTTGGAAAAAAGTGTTACCTCTCTCCAATCAATATTGAAGATGCAGAAAAATATTGCGATTGGCTAAATGATCTAGAGGTCGGGATAAACTTATTAACTTTTTCTCAGCAACTAAGTTTGGAGCGAGAAAAAAATATTTTAGAAGACATGGTAAAAAACAATTCTTTGATTTTTGCAATAGTTGAGTCAGATTCTGATAAATTAATTGGTAATTGCAGTATTTTCAGAGTTAGCCAGCTTAATCGTAAAGCTGAAGTCGGAATTTTTATTGGAGACAAACATTTTTGGGGTAAAGGTTACGGTACTGAGGCACTCTCTCTGCTTGTTGATTATGGTTTTAACATATTAAATCTTAATAGCATTTTGTTAGAAGTATTTTCCTACAACGATCGTGCTATTAAATGCTATAAAAAAGTTGGTTTTAAAAAGATCGGTAGAAGACGTGAAGCATTAATTAGAGCCGGTAAAAAATATGATGAAATTTATATGGATATCTTAGCAGCAGAATTTAAAAGCATCTATATAAATAAATTCATGAAATAGAATGAAATTATGTTCAAAAAAATTAAAGGGCAGGATAAAGCATTAGACATTCTTCAGAGAGCTTTAGCGCAAAGTAAAGTTGCTAACAGTTATTTATTTTACGGACCTGAAGGTGTAGGAAAGTTCACTACAGCATTGTACCTGGGAATGGCTATGAATTGTCATTCAACTCTTGATAAACGACCATGTGGAGTTTGTCCATCTTGTACAAAATTTCTCTCATTTACGCATCCGGATCTGATCTATATTTTCCCGTTTCCTCAAGAGAAAAATAAATCTGACATCTCTGTTGATGGCGAGATCAGAACTGAAAAAACACTGGTAGAATATAAAGAATATATTCAAAATAAAATTGATACTCCCTGGAAAAAATATTTTTTTTCAAAGAATATCGGGATTCGCATTGCCAGTATTCGTATGCTGGAACACAGAATTTTGCTTTCACCAAATGAAGGTACATTCAAAATCTGTATAATTGAAGATGCCGATACAATGACTGTACAAGCTGCAAATGCCTTCCTGAAAACGCTGGAAGAACCACCGGAAGATACAATAATCATCCTCACAACTTCAAAACCAAACTCACTTTTACCTACAATAATCTCTCGCTGTCAGAAACTTACTTTCTACCCTATAACAAAAAGTAAAATTGAAGATAAATTATTAGAACATCAAAATTTGGAAGTCTTTGAAGCAAAGATGATAGCACGAATTTCTAATGGAAATATGGAAAAAGCTCTCAGGCTAATGGAAGGTGGAAAAATTGAGATCCGAGAGCAGTCTTTACAATTCTTAAACTACATTTTAACTAAAAATGATCTGAAATTCATAGAACTATCAAATCAATTCAGGACTTCGAAGAATCTCACAAAATTACAGGAATTGATCTCGCAATTAATTATCTGGATGAGTGATCTTGCTTACTATAAACATCAACAATCTGAGATCACAAATCTTGATAAAACCGATATACTGGAAATTCTATATACTAGAAATCCGCACGTTGAAGATTATGCACCGGAATTGATAAATTTTATGGAAGAGATGCTGCAAAAACTTAGTGGCCATGTAAATCCACAACTTGTAATAATTGAAATCTATAATAGGTTTATTAATACATTTCGCATTTAAAAAAGTTAGACAGGATAAACTGAATTGACAAAATATAACTTCTAAAGGTTGAAGGGGTTAAGGATCAATTATACCATTTAAATCTTATTGATCCAGTCTGAAGTTTTAAGGGAGAAGTAATGGAAAACAGTGAAAAATCAAGAAGCAACTTTATTCGTGATATAATTGATAAAGACCTGCTGGAAGGAAAAAATAGCGGCAGAGTCCACACAAGATTTCCTCCTGAACCAAATGGACACTTGCATATTGGTCATGCTAAAGCAATCCTTGTAAACTATAGTATTGCACAGGATTATAATGGCAAATTCAATCTAAGATTCGATGATACAAATCCAATTAAAGAAGATGAAGAATATGTGAATGCTATCATTAATGATATCAAATGGCTAGGAGCTGACTGGGAAGAGCGACTTTTTTATGCTTCAGATTATTTTGAGCAAATGTATGAATTTGCTGTTCAACTGGTTAAATTAGGTAAAGCTTTTGTAGATAGTCAATCAGCTGAAGAGATCAGAGCAAACAGAGGAACAATTACTTCACCAGGAGTAAACAGCCCTTTCCGGGAAAGATCAATTGAAGAGAATCTGGATTTTTTTGAAAGAATGAAGAACGGTGAATTTCAAGACGGCACACATGTTCTGCGAGCTAAGATAGACATGACATCTCCCAATATGCTGATGCGTGATCCACTAATGTACCGCATTCGTCATACTCCTCATCATCGTACTGGAGATAAATGGTGCATCTATCCAATTTACGATTGGGCTCATGGTTTGGAAGATTCACTGGAAGGAATCACTCACTCATTATGTTCATTGGAATTCCAGGCACATCGTCCCCTTTACGATTGGTTTCTAATTCAATTAGGAGTTCATAAACCTCAGCAGATCGAATTTGCCAGATTGAACTTGAACTACACTGTAATGAGTAAACGAAAACTTCTGGAACTAGTTGAAGAAAAGCAGGTAAATGGATGGGATGATCCTAGACTACCGACTTTATCAGGTCTACGAAGACGCGGTTTTACACCGGAATCAATCCAGAATTTTATTGAAAAAGTTGGAGTTGCCAAGGCTCACAGCGTAGTCGATTATGCTCTGTTGGAACATTCCATAAGAGAAGTATTGAATAAAACTGCTCCTCGTGTTATGTCCGTACTTAATCCCTTGAAAGTAGTGATTACAAATTACCCAGATGACCAGGTAGAAGAGTTGGATGCAGTCAATAATCCAGAAGATCCCGAAGCAGGAACCAGGAAAGTTCCATTCTCTAAAGAGCTTTATATTGAACGTGAAGATTTTATGGAAGATCCACCAAAAAAGTTCTACCGATTAGGTCCTGGAAGAGAAGTTAGATTCCGATATGCCTACTTCATCACTTGCAATGAAGTAATAAAAGATGCAAATGGTGAAATAGAAGAACTTCATTGTACATATGATCCAGCTTCTAAAGGGGGAAAATCTCCTGATGGACGTAAAGTGAAAGCAACTCTGCACTGGATTTCAGCTGTTCATGCACTTGATGCTGAAGTTAGATTATATGATAGATTAATAACCGTGCCTGATACCAATGATCTGGAAGAGGATAAATCTTTTATGGATTACATTAATCCCGATGCTTTGAAAGTTTTACATAATTGCAAAATTGAAGCACATTTAGCAGAGGGAAAACCCGGTTTTCGATGTCAATTTGAACGTCTTGGATATTTCTGTATTGATCCCGACTCAACTCCGCAAAAACCAGTTATCAATAGAACCGTAACACTAAGAGATACTTGGGCAAGAATGCAGAAGAAGTAGCAATATTCTCAAATATCTAATTTCCAACTAGAAATCAAACAGATCACCCAGGGTTTCTTCCTGTTTACTTTTTTGCTTTCCAAATTGCTGTACGAGCCGTTTGTCCATTTGATGATCTTTTCGAGATTTTCTTCCAGTGCGGAGACCTGTTTCTTTTTTCCCACCAGTTTCATGACCGCATTTGCGATCACTGCAAACCAGTTTATCAGTAAATTTCATCA
>CAZSOM010000107.1:3490-5973 GCA_964608295.1 uncultured Candidatus Cloacimonadota bacterium | reverse complement strand
AGTTGGTTAGGAATCGAAGATATCCTTTGGGATAATCCTAATAATTGGGCATTAGGTATTGTTCCAACTGCCTCGGATGATGTCATTATTGGCAACAGAGGAAATTATCCGGTAATCTCTTACGGAACAAATTTTGCTGTAAATGAACTCCAAATTACTGACGGAGCAAGGTTAGATATTTATAGCACTGATTTTACCATTAACGGGAACCTGATATCCAATGGAATTATCAATATTCAAAACGCTTCTCATGAAGATGTCACTATTAATGTTGGTGGTGGTGTGTATTTGGTAAACCAATCCGAGATGAACACGCCTACTGCAAATCCCGTATTAGTGGATTTTTCTCTAACTGGAAACTGGTCAGATAATTATGAGACTATTTGTAATTATGAAAATATTTCCTTAACTTTTTTCGGTACTAGTAACTCCTCTCTAATAATTCACAGCCAACCTGAAAATATTCGAGAATTAACAGTTAATAAAACTAATAATGCTAAAGTGATTTACGGTGCTACTTCCGATTCGGATTTATATCTCACAAACGGACTCACAATTGCTACCAATGCTATCTTTGAATGTAATAGCGAAGCTAATATCACCGTACGTTCCGCCATCACTAAAAATGGAACGATGATTTTTAATAGCGGAACTCTTATTCTCTCTTTTCTCAACCAAGGAATGTCATTCACGGCTAATGATAGAATCAATAATCTGTTTCTCCAGAATTGTGCTCTCAATCTACTCTCAGACGTTATCATTCAAGGTAATCTTGTTTTTAATGGTATCGGCTATTTATTTGCAGATAATAAGACCATTGAGCTTGGCGGAAATTGGTTGATGCTAGGCACGGGAAATGTATTCAACTCCATGGAAGGAAAAGTGATTTTCAATGGTATAGATGATCAAACTGTGCAAAATACTTCTTTCAATAATTTAGAAAATTCCTGTCTGGGTGATCTTATTATCGATAGTGGTATTGTTTCTTGCAATAACTACGATTGGACCAGTGGTGGGATTCTGGTGCATAATAACGCAGAGTTTACTGCTAATGAACTTTTCGATAACAACATCAAAGGAAGTTATACTCTGAAAAGCGGCACTATCAATCTGCATCAGGATGTAGAGCATTTTATTGATCTGGAAGCTGACCTGAACATATCGGGTGGAACCTTTAATATATATGGAGGTTATGATGAATCCCGTGTTCCTTATAACCGTAATTGTAATCTCACAATGAGTGATGGAGTTCTCGATTTCAGAGATAACGGTTTGATTTTTGAAGATAATGCCCACACATTAACCAATGGGATTACCAATGGTACAATAAAATGCGCCGGAAATTTCCGTAATGAAAGAGTAAATTTGTACTTCAATTATGGAACAATCGAAATCACCGGTTCAGAAAACTCAGATATCTCCTCCACCACAGCAACTGCCTTCAATAACTTGAAAATCAGCAAAACCGTTGCCAGAGATGAAAATGTGAGAGATGATCAAAGAACGACACCAGTGGTTACCTTGCTTTCAGATATTGATCTTGATGGTAATCTAACGATACAATCCGGTGCTTGCGACCTTAACGGGCATACTCTGGAAATTCAAGAGTATCTGAATATTTATGGTAAGCTGGTGATGGAAGATCCACTCGATCTACTAATCACTCACGGCAATATTGTCTGGTCTGCTGGCTCATCTACCAATGTAACAAACGGGCAAATTGATGCTTACGAAAATTGGGATTTTGGGGGTGGACTGGCCAATCTGCAGGGAGAAAATTTAGTTGTTTTTAAGGGTACATCTCCCGTTAATTTAAATTGCACAAGCGGAAGCCAATTATTTAACGATGTATTAATTGCCAAAACCAGTATAATCAATCCAAGTGGTAATAATGTAGTTAATTTCGGAGATGGAACCATGAGCATCAATGGCAATCTAAGCATTAACACCAGAAACCGTCTTAACCTGGATAACGCGGTGATTAATTCGAATGAAAAAATTACAGTTAATACCATGGTGACAATGACAATCCCTGCTGGAAGCTCGGTTACTTGCTCCGATCTTGATTTATTGGGAAATGCTCATCTCACGGGGGGAAATCTAACAGTAATGGATGATTTCTATCAGGGATCTAGCTCATTACTCACCATTGATATTGGTAATTTCGCTATTGAAGCAGATTACACCGGTACTTATCAAAGTTTTACCGGTGCAACCGTTATTAATGGTGGAGCTTTCGAAGTTACCAATGACGGTATGCAGTTCGGTTCAGGAAGTAATTTTGTCATAAATGGCGGAACCGTAAGAATTGGCTGGGGACTCAGGGCAATGACTGCTGACACGTTCCACCAAAACAGCGGTGCTTTTGAGTTCATCGGAACTTTGGCTTCTACGATTGAGCTTGCTTCCGGAAATTATCTGAATGATCTAATCATTACTAAAACAGGATCAGGAACTTGCTATCTTGCAGCAAACACAACTTT
>CAZSOM010000107.1:0-3480 GCA_964608295.1 uncultured Candidatus Cloacimonadota bacterium | reverse complement strand
ATGGGACTTATAAATCACAGCATGAATCTGAATGGTGACCTAACTATTAATAATGGTAATCTAAACGCTTCCAATTCCTATGATACTATTAATATCAACGGTAGTTGGACAGAAAATCGAGGAATTAATGGTTTTACGGAAGGAATTGGCACAGTTAATTTTATCGGTAGTGAAGAATCCATTATCACCGGAACTGAAAATTTTAATACTCTTACAGTGAATAAAACGGGTTCTCGACAAAGCGAACAGCAAAGAGACAATCTTCTGTTAACTTTTGCAGATAACTCAATTGTTAATATAGCCAATAACCTGAATATCTACTCAGGAGAAGCCAGGGTTATGAACAACTGCACTCTTGATATTGGTGAAGATCTGGCAATTGGAGAAAACAATTTTAATATCTTTAGTTTTACCTCTTCATCTTCAGTTCATGTTACAGGAGCAATTGATTTAGATATCTTGGGAGATATTACAATCGAAGTAAACGGTAATCTCACAACTAACAGCGAATTCTACCAAAATGGAACTGTTTATATTAATGGTGGTAATTTTTTAATTCATGGTAGTTATGGATTGGAAACGGACGGATCTCTGCAAATAAGTGATGGCTCTCTTATTTGTGATGCAGCATATCAAATTGCTCCTCAGGATATAAACGGTGAATTTATTGTTGACGGAGGATTGTTTGAGTTTACTAATCGTTCTATTTATATCAGCTCCACTTGCTCAGAAAGCATCAACGGTGGGATTATAAGAACTGGAGGGAATTTTTATGCCAATACTGCCAACACTTTCCAGGCTAATGGTGGAACAGTTGAGTTTATCGGAAACAGAGAGATACAAATAGATTGTTCGAAAGACAACGGCAATTATTTTCATAATCTTACAATTAATAAAAGCGGTGACAATGCTTATTTAATTCCGGAAACGTTAGTCAAAGGAGATGTGGCAATAGTTTCAGGAACGCTTGTCAATGAAGAAAATCCACTTTATGTTGAAGGTGACTAGTATAATGCTGTTGGTGTTGGTGGATTTTTTTCTGAAGCGCAGGTGCATTTCGTTGGAACAGGAAAATCTGTTATTCATGATGACGAAAGTTTCTATTCTCTTGTGATTAACAAATCGGGGGATAATCCTAATAATCTGGAAATAGGTGAAGATTTAACTGTCTCAACCCAATATATAGTTTTTACCGATGGTATTCTGGAAATGGCTTCCGGTTCAACTCTGAATGTTCTTAACTCTGATCTGATCATTTCTGAAGGATGCGGACTCTTGTGTGATGATTCAGGGGGAACAACTATTAACTTGTCATATGGCAATTTTGAATACAACGATGGGCCTAACAGTGAATTTTACGGGTTTACGTTTGGTAATTCAGTGATAAATATTTCAGGTTCAGGCGACAGACATATGGCTCCTCCTTCCATTGCTCAAAGAATGTATCTTAATGAACTAAATGTAAATCTCTCTACCGGGGAATGTTTTATTAATGCTAACAGCACAGAATTTGCCGGTGATTTCAATCTGGCCGGTGGTTCTTTCAGAACAGTTAGCGAGGCTCATTTGATTTTGCATAAAGATTTTACTACAGCATCCGGTACTTCTTTCACTGCCCCGTTAACTAATTTCGAGTTCTGGGGAGATGATGATTCTCACTTTTCACAAGAAGGCAGTGGAGAAATTTATGAATTAGATGTTCACAAAAATACTGCCAGAAAAACTATTGAACAAATCGGTAGTCCAGACAGTAATAATTTAGAGAGAGATTCTTCGAGACGTATTGCTTCATTCATTCAGGATACATACTTAACTGTAAATAGTGATATCACGATTACTATGGGAATCTTGAATATGAACAGCAAGGGAATGTTAGTGGGAGAAAGCCTGATAATAAATCCTTTGGGAACTCTTTTAATGCCGGTATTATCAGAAGTGGTTCTGAGTAATAACGGCATACTGGAATGTAATGGTAAAATTGAGTCTATGGGTACACAATATGAAGATAATTTCTTTTATGCAGCTGAAGCCAATGGCACTTTTTACTTTGTGATTAAGGATGGTGGTTCTCTGGGTGCACAAGGGACTTCTTTTAGTCAGTTGAGAGAAGACGGTATTCTTTTTGAAGCTGGATCTCTTGTCGATACCGAGATTGGACTGCAAGACTGTACCTTCTTGTATGGTACATCCGGTGGTTCACTTCTGACCTTCGAAAATGACCAGGATGTTCAAATAGATGGCGCTTATTTCCCTAATAATAGTTGGGGTGAGTCCTATAATGTTACAAAACTAAATGATATTGGTTCGGTTACTTTTTCCGAAAGCATTGGTAGTTTTTCCGGTGCTGCTTATGAAAATGACCCGAATAATCGGATTTTCTGGGGAGCATTGGAGAAACCACAGAATGTCACAGTTGAGATAATGGGGAATACCGTGGTTTTAAACTGGGATCCTGTGCCAGGAGCACCAGGAGAAATTTCCTATAAAGTTTATTCATCAGATGACCCCAGTCAAGCTTTCGGAAATTGGGATTTTGAAGAAGAAATTGCGGGAACGACTTGGAGCGAAACGATTCCCGGAAATAAAAAGTTTTACTGTGTTACGGTAGTAAAATAGTATTTCATACATGTTGATCAAGCAGAGCATGTGCTCTGCTTGATTTTGATTTAGAAAAAATATTTAACCAACCTCAAAAGACTTTCCATATATTCAATCACTTAATCCCTTTTTATTTGACAGAATTATGAATCATTTGCATTTTCTATTTGTTGTAATAATCTCTATGTTATATTGGAGTATTAAATGTTATATATTTCCTCAGATCATAAACTTAGTCACCTTGTTGCTGTTTAGGCAATGGATAATTTTTTAGTTCTACTACTCCCGCTAAGTATTATTCTCATTATTTTGATCTATTGTTTTATAGTAATTAAAAGACATTTTATAGATAAAAAACCATTTAAAGGTGGTACTGAAGCAGCTGTTTTAGGTTCTACAATGGAATTACTTAATAAAGATAAACAATCTGGTATTGAGCACATTCAAAATATGAAGGACGAAATTTTAGAAGAAAGTGATGGAGAAAAAATAAATAATAAGGAAGGAAGCCAATCATGAAAAAAATTCATTTAGTTTTATTTGTATCTGTAGTATTTGCACAATTACTTGGTGCCAATGTTTGGCAGCAATCATTCACCACAGAGGGTGAAGGAGCTGAAACGAAATTTGAACAGACCGACCAGGTTAATTTAGAGATTGAAAAATCCTCTATCACCAGTCGCGACAGTAGAGTTTCAACGTTGTGGCAGACATCAGATCCAGGTGCAATTGCTGGTGAGATAAGCGTATCCCCAACTTTAGAAAATTCTTTTGTACAATGGCATTTGAATAATGAACGAGTTTCCTTATTTCATGATTCAGCAACACCACTTTGGGAACATGTTGTTGGAGATCTTGATTTCGGATTCCCAATAGACATGT
>CAZSOM010000106.1:0-5974 GCA_964608295.1 uncultured Candidatus Cloacimonadota bacterium | reverse complement strand
AGTTTTTCAAGCATCCGTAAGGTAGTTCGTAAAATTGTACTTCTGATGCCAATAATTACATAAAATTCCTAAGGCGCTGTAACTAAACCTTCTATACTTTTGCGTACTCTATCTCGAAGTTCTTCCAACGTAAGTTTGCTCATTTCTTCACTTTTTATAATTTCACCAAATTTTATTGTAATTGTAGATGGTGTGATATGCCAACTGCCTTTTGGTTTTAGATTAAATAAACCGGATAATCCAATTGGAATTATATCCACGCCAGCTTTTTTTGCCAGCATGAACGGCATTTTTTTAAAAGGCTGGATTTCACCTGTTAATGTTCTTGTTCCTTCTGGCAGGATAGCAATAGATGTTCCTTTATCCAATATTCTATTTGCCTTTTTAATACTTCGCATTGAAGCATAGACATTATCTCGTTCTATGGGAATAGCTTCCAGCCTGGTGATCAACCAGCCGTAGAAGGGCCATTTAAATTGATGATGAGCTTCCACTCCTTTGAAATAGATCGGGATGTAAGCTTTTAACAATGGAACATCAAAAAGACTTGCATGATTTGACATCAGTAAATATGTTTTAGAATTATCAAAATCTGTTTTACCTTCAACTTTTACCTTGATATACAGGATTTTAAATAGTAATTTCAAAGAATTCCTGACAAAAGGATCTAATTTCCTTAATGGCATGAGATATGTGAGTAATATCGCAATTGTACTGAATATTCCGAAAAATAAAAAACCGGACGTCCACAGAAATACAGAACGGATCTGTTTCATTTCCAGAGCACCTCAATATCCTGATGCAGGCATTCTATCTCTACAGGTGTTATACCAATTAATTCTCCATCAGGAGTTAATACCTTTGGCGGATCAGTAGTTATTTTTATATGTTTTGCTGTGAATGTTTCAACTTCCGGTAGATGAATATGCTCTCCAGTGAACACTTTGGGAAATGCTCTGAGGAGTCCAATTCTACCTAATTTTCCTAAAAGAGTAACATCCAATAATCCATCATCGATCTTGGCATTTGGTGCCATATAAAAATTAGAAGTATAAGTAGTATTGGATACTTCCACAAAAATATTATCACGTTCCAGTAATTTACCATCGATCTCAATTTTAAGTTTGAAAGATTTAAGCATTAGCATTTGATATAAAACACCAAATGTATAAGAAATGTTACCAAAAGCCTTCAGTTTCTTAGCAGTTTTACCTACATCAGCAACAAATCCTAAACCAAGAATATTGAGGAAATAGTAGGATTGACCATGACTGGTGAATTTCCCAACATCCACTTTTCGGGGTTTCATTTGAGCAATTATGGCAACAGCTTCCTGCCATTTGGAGACATGTAATTCGAGATCACGGGCAACGGCATTTCCCGTACCAATAGGTAATATTCCTAGAGGTGGTTTCTTTTTACTTGAATTCATGTAATAACCATTGATAACTTCAAAAAGTGTCCCATCTCCTCCAGCTGCTACAATTGCATCGTATAGTTTAAACTTAACATCTTTCATGATTTCCGTTGCGTGTTCGGGATAATCTGTAAGTCTCAGATCAAAATCGATCTTATGTTTTGTGAATTCAGCTTCCACTTCCGGTAAGATCTTCTTTGCTCTCCCATGACCGGCAAAGGGATTATATATCAATAATACTTTCATATTTCATCCTATCTTGAACTTTTTGCATAAATACAAATAGTGTTTTAAGTAGTCAAATATTATTATTGCAAAGCTTTGGAGATAATAATTATGTTGACTCAATAATTCAACTGCGGTTTCTTGCAAATGCAAAGAGTTATGATAATTACTAAACTCAAGATGGGAGGAGAGGGATGAAAAAACTTCTGATACTAACATTTATTATATTTTCTATTTATTTATCAGCACAGGAAAGTGCTACCGTACAAAGAGATCGTGCCATCTTAAGGAATGGACCAGGTTCATTTTTCCAAATATTAGCAGAACTTGAAAAAGGAACTTCCTTCACAATTATGGAAAAAGAAGATGGCTGGCTGCAGATTCAGATCGAAGACTTGAATGGTTTTGTTTCTCGTAAGGTTACAGTTCCAAGACAAGATGCGGAAGATATATTTTCTAAGATGGGCAGGCAGAAAACCGACCTTAGAGTTTCCCAACATGGAATGTCTGCTGGAGTGAAAGGTTTTGCTCAGAAGTTCACAAAAACTGTTGAAGGGTCTCCCAATTTTCTGACTCTTTACAATTACCAGAAGCTTGATGCAGAATCATATAAAAAATTCAGGAAAGAGACATATCAAGATTTCAATCGGAAAACTAACTACAAAAAATATGTAATTCCACCCACAGAAATTAAAGATTATTTCACATTTCCGGAAGAGGGTATGGGAATCGGGATTGCTTCACGCCTTGCTGCGTTAGGAATTTACGGTAATCTAGCCTTAACTGAATATGTAAATCAGGTTGGAAATATTGTTGTAGAAGCAACCGATGTTTACGATATTAATTATAAATTTTTCATTCTGGATGTTGATGAAGTTAATGGTTACTCATGTCCTGGCGGGATCGTGTTTATCACAAAGGGTATGTTGAAGATGATAAGAACTGAAGCAGAACTAGCTTGTGTGCTGGCTCATGAAATTGCTCATGTTGCCCAGCATCACGGCATGCTGGAAATGGAAGAGCGTAAACATCATATTATGTCGGATAATGCTTTTAGCGAGATGGATGAAGAGATGGACGCAATGGGTATTGAACAGGATGAGGAATATCAGGCTGTAGAAAAAGAGATGGATGAACTATGCTTTAGTATGTACGAAACTATTGTGAATGGCAGAATGCAGGCTTATGAAAAAGAAGCTGATGAACTAGCCTTGATCTATGCTTGTCGGGCAGGTTATGATGGTAGACAAATGCTGAATCTTCTGCAAAGATTAAAACATTCATCCTCAAGATCGAATAACGAACATTACACTTTAGAACAAATTGATGAGAGAATAAATAGAATAGGAAAGAATCTATCTTCACTTCACCTTGGTAGTGATCTTTTTGATCATCAAGCTAGATGGAACAGGAGATCAGGATTTTAATAAATAAATATTTTTCTATATGTTAATAATATAATAGATAGCAATAGTAACTGTTAAAATCCCAATAATAGTATAGAAAAAAGCAGAAGTATTGTTGAGTACAACTTCATTAGAGATTAGATGATTTTTAAACTCTTTTAAAATAGACTTAATTAAATTCTTATTTTTATTTCCCTTAAACTGAATTTGAGCCTGACCAATCCAGGATTGCATGGAGCAATGAATTACCAGATTATTATTGATGAGGTCAATCTTATTAAATTTCTCTTCATAATCAATCTTTAAATTATCCAAACTAGTCGATAAACATTTGTGAAAGTCATCTTCATTAATTCCAATTACTTGATAACCATGCAGAACCTTTTTCATATACATTACAATTACGATGAAAAATAGTAGAATTAAACTAGATGTGAAATAATCTATATCACCTTGAATATAATCAATTATCAATGGCAATATCATCAAAGGTATGTAGAGTATTAGAAGTAGAATCAAAGGATATGTGGAGATTACTATGAAAGGCTTTTTCGTAGATATAATCCTTAATCCAACGAATAATAGAGAAAGACCTAAAATTGACATAACCGGAATAAAATATAGATCGTTCATTACTCCCTCCTATCTGAAATTCTAACTTATATATGATATTAAACAAACTACTGCTGCTCTATCAATTTTCCCTAAGATTAATTTATCGCTTTCACATGATAGAATTTTTTCTCTATTCCCGAAATATCTTTAATCCAACTTGTACCGTTAAAAGTTCCGCCTGTTTCTTCTGTGAAACCAGTAATTGGATCATCAGATGAATAAATTTTATATGTTGCACCTGTAACAGCGTCCCATGTCAATGTAATTTGAGTTCCGGCTACAGAAATTTGCACATTTGCAGGAGCAATTGGACCTCCGCCGGGTTCTGATGTTAGAAAATTGGTAAAATCAACCAAACCTCTCCATGATTCATCATCTTTATCATAGATATGTTCAGCAATTAGTGTGGAATCTGCTGTTCCCCAATAAACATATTGAGTCATAATATCATTTGAGCAATGGTTATAAAAATCGTAAGATGCATTATCGCTGATGATATTCCATTCCGAAGCGGATGAACCGAAAGTGCAATCTGAATCTTGTTCCAAATAAAAACCGTATTGAGTATTATTGATTATCTTATTTTGAGATTGTAAATTTACTTTTCCATAATATAAATTTATACCTTTCGTATTGTTTTGAATCGTGGAATGATCTATATTTAAAATACTGTTTAAATCATTGTTAAAATATCCATATATTCCGTTTGTTGCATATTCAATAGTTGTGTATGCAATATTTACTGTTGCGGTACTATGCATAGCTGTATTCCACTCCATAGATTAGTGCCGGATTTTGTAAATATTATTGGTTCTGAGGCAGTACCGGCAAGATTCAAGTTATTAGAAGTCTGAATTCCCGTGTTTTCATTTGCATAAATAATGTCTCCTGCTGCAAAAGTAAGAGTATCAAAAGAAGTTAAAGTTTGGGTGATTAGGTAAGGAATTGAAAAATGCTCCAAAGTTCCGCTTTTATTCGCACTTGATGCAGGGTATTGAATCAACCGGATGTAATTATTCGTGCTTCCACTCTCGGGAATAGCACTTGCAACTGTTGGATAAGAACAAGGATTTAAAGTAAGCGGATAAGAATTCCCTGTAATTGTGTTGTTTGTACCTAAAGAAAAACTTCCTGAACTGGCAAAGCATAAAGCACCATAACCGTTATTCTCGGTAAGAGTTAGGTTATCAATTGTCCCCAAATTCGAGCATTTCTCAAACAAAACTCCGGCAATATTACAATTTTGAATTGTATTTGATAAAAATTGCGGTGCTTGAGATGAATTCAAATATATTCCGTAATTTGCGTTTTGAATTGTATTGCCGCTTCCTATAGTAAAATTATTGCATTGATAATATTCTTTAATCCCAACATCCGTAACATCTATTAAGTTATTCTCAATAATAGATGTGTTATTATCACTCTCATAATCAATTCCCGATTTGCTATTTGATATTTGTGAATTTTTTAAAGTAAGTTTTCCCGAACTGATTATCATCAAAACATAATTTGAATAATTATCCCTAAAATTACAGTGTTGTAAGTTTGCCTCTCCTTGAATATATAGAAACCAGTAATTTGAATTAGCCGTAGCTGTACCGATAAAACTTATCGGATCGGTAATGGTTCCTATAGCAGTTAATATTCCGTTTTGAATAAATATATAAGCAGTATTAACAAAATGAATATCCGTTCCTTCATCAATAATTAAAGATGCATCGGTATTTATTGCAGAATTATCCGTGATATAATAATCTAACCCACTGAATTTGTGCCAACTACCTGTTTTATTAGTTGTTCCGTAAGTGGAACGAATACCGTTATTCGTGTTTCCCGTAGTTGGAATTGTGGAAGAAGCCGTTACAAATGTTCCGGGATTGAGCGAAACAGGCCAATTGTTTCCTGAATTTACAATATTTGAACCGAGTGTAATTTCTCCTGAATTAAGCGCTAAAATAGCTCCATAAGCATCGTTACCTATAAAACTTGAATTATCAATAACGATAAGAGAATCACAATTTTCAAATTTTATTCCACTTTGCGAATTATTTTCCGAAGTTATATTTGTTAGATTTATATTGTAACAACTGCTAAAGCTGAGTCCGTGTTTATTTCCCGAAAAATAATTATTGTTATTGATATTCACAGGATCACAAGAACGGATTAATAAACCGTAACCATTATAAACATCGTTATTAATAAATCTATTGTTATTCAAAGTAGGCATTACATAATCTATGGTCATTCCATAATCATTATTTTTAAATAAACAATTTTCTACGATTAATGTGCTGCTTCCAAGAGTTCTAAT